>QHPN01000117.1 GCA_003219115.1 Verrucomicrobiota bacterium
ATTTGTCCAGTTTATTGAGCAGGCTATTCCAGCCTTCGTTGTGATTGTCGCGCGACTCTTCGCTCGGCAGTTGCTCGTGCAGCAGTCGGAGTTCAGTACCGCCCGCAGCATCGGACAACTCGACGGTAACCACGCTGTTACGGTTCTCCCAGGTTTCATCGTCCTGCCATTGCCAGGTAAACACGATTTTCCTCCCCGGCTGTAAATCACGGTACTCACCCTCAACCGTCATTTCCTCGCCTTCCGGATTGGTGAGGTCCCAGCGAAATTTGCCGCCGACCCGCGTCTCCGCCACGAGGTCGCGCGTCCGAACATTCTCCGGACCGAACCATTTTCTCAATTGTGCCGGATCCGTCCATGCCTGGTAAACGCGATTCCGCGGCACGTTAATGAGTCGTTTGATCTCAAGCGATGTTTTCTCTGCTGTTTTTAAATTTCCCTTTTCCTTCATAGGTGATTCGGAATCTCAGTGTTCCCCCTCATTCCTTCACGATCAGCGCAGTTATGCTTCCCGCTGAGGCGGCGACTGCGTTGGATACTTCTCAAACTTCGGCAACGTGCGATCCATTTGGTCCCACGGGTGCGCGTCGGCTGTCCACACATCCACTTGTGGCTTGAACCAGCTTGGGTCATCCAGGCTCGCAGTCCTGATCGCGACAAATTGAGGCACGGCGTCAGGTTTGACCACAACCGGCGCGCCGCAGTCAGGGCAAAAGCCCCGCCGGGTCATGCCGCCCCGTTCGCTGGGCGACGCATGGAAGCGGAGCGAGCCCTGCAAGAGCTTGAAAGCTTCCGCAGGCACGATTACGTAAGACGAAAACGGGCCGCCGCTGGCTCGCTGGCAATCGCGACAGTGGCAGTGAAGCATCATCACGGGTTCTGCTTTGGATTCGTAGCGAATCGCGCCGCACGCGCAGCCGCCGGTAAACGGAATCTGTATGGGCGGTTTCATAGTTGATCTCGAATTTCTGGTTCGACGAGTTTCACCAGGGAGGCAAGCGATTCTTGCCAGCCGAGATAACACATTTCGGCTGGAATGGCACCAGGGATACCTTCTTGCACGATCGTCACTTCCGCGCCGCACGAAACTTTTTTCAGCGTAATTGTCGTCTGCATTTCGCCTGGTAAATTCGGATCGTCAAACTTCTCGACGTAACGAATGCGTTCGTGTGGCGTTAAATCAAGATATGTCCCACCGAAGGAGTGGCTCTTGCCGGTACTGAAGTTCGTGAATGACATCTTAAAGCTGCCGCCGACTTTTGCGTCCATCTCATGAACCTTGCAAGTGTATCCGTTAGGCGGCAGCCATTTCGCCAGCGCCTCGGCATTCAGAAACGCGCGATAAATCTTTTCCGGCGCTGCGCGTAGGACCCGGTGGAGCCGCACCGTGTTTGTAGAGGCAGGTTTGGTTTCTTTCATTACCCTTTCTTTTCCACGAATTGCTTGAGCTCGGTACCGATGATCGTATTCCATCCGGCCTCGAAATTCTTCCGTGCATACGCCGGCCTTTTCGGGAAACTTTCGATTCCTTCATGCGTCAGCTTCAATCGCGTTTTTTCTCCCTCGCCGAACAATTCAAACGTCACCAACGAATCGCCGGGCTCACCTTTGTATCGCCAGGTATAGGCGATCTTCTTTTGCGGGATCACTTCAGTGATCTTGCAAAGGTGATGGTAACTGTTGCCCTCGTGTTCGACCACAAAGTCAAATTCGAAACCGACCTCGGGCCTGAATTCCTTGAGGTCAAAATACCATTGCCGCATTTGATCGACATCGGTGAGCGCCTGCCACACTTTCGCCACTGGCGCTTTAAACGTCCGCTCGATCACGACTGTTTCCGTTACGTTTGTAGTCATAATTGCACTCCTCTAATTAGGTATCGTACTGATCGTGCCGCCGCACCCACGACATCGTTGACTCCGGATCTTCGTCACGCCCTTTCGGCGTCAGATCGAGGAAATTATAGGTTCCCACCAGCTGGTCGAGGCCGCGCGCATACGCCGAATAGGTGTGGAAGACGTTCCCATCTTCATCTTTGTAAAACACGCTGACGCCCGGAAGTTCGTCGCTCATGAATTCTCCCGTTTCGTAGTTGTAGTAAACCTTGTTCTTCTTCTCTTCTTCCTTAGTAAACGAGACATGGTAGTCGAAGTTAAAGTCACTGCCGTAGGATGATACCCATTTGAAATGCCAGCCCATGCGCTTCTTATATGGCCGAATCTCAGATAGCGGCGCGCGCGAGACCACCACCAACGTCGTGTCGCGATGCGGCAAGTGCCAGTTCGCGCCGTCAAAATGATCCGCCAGATACGAGCAGCTCTTGCAGCCTTCCTCCCACCCCGGCCCGAGCATGAAATGATAGATAATCAGTTGGCTCCGACCCTCGAACAAATCAGCCAGCGTCTCTTTCCCGTCGGGTCCCTCGAAGACATACTCCTTTTCAACCTTGACCATGGGGAGTTTGCGGCGCGCCGCGCTTAGCGCGTCGCGTTGCCGGGAGAATTCCTTTTCCCGATTCAATAGATCTTTCCGCGCCACCAGCCATTCAGCTCCCGACACTACTTCGGTTGGTTTTTCTGCCACTTTCATTTTCCGTTCCTTTCGTTTGTTGCGTTGTTTTGCCAAAAAATTTCTTGAAGGCCAGCACGGCCACGCCTCCGCTCGATGTCGCACCGGCGGCGGCAGCCATCAATCCCACGCTTGCCACACATGCCGGACACATTGGTTACGCTGCTCCTTTCTTTTGCGGTTGTTTATTCGTTTTCTCCAAATACGCGGCCAGGCGATCGAGTGATCCTTCCCAGAATTTGCGATATTCCTCGACCCACTGCGCCGCCTGTTTCAACGGCCTCGCCTCCAATTGCATTTCGTGAATACGCCCGTCACGCCGATAACGGCGCCGCCGGAGCAATCCAGCCTTTTCCAGAACGCGCAAGTGTTTCGAGACGGCTGGGAGCGACATGTCATAGCGCTGGGCCAAATCCGTCACGCACCGGTCACCCCGCGTCAGTTGCGCCAGGATGCGCCGTCGGGTTGAATCCGCCAGGGCGGCGAAGGTGCGATCAAGCGTTCTCGGATTATATTTAACCATCTGGTTAACTATTTAACACAGAGAATTGGTAGTGCAAACAAAATTTTTTGGCCCGCGCCGGCGCAAACCGTTTTCTAGTCCAACGTCTGCCGGTAACGCTTGATTCCAATGATCACAACGATGAGAGCAAAAAGTGCTATTTGCCAAAGCTGGAGACTGACATCGATGAGGCCATTCCCTTTCAACAAAATGCCCGAACAATGCGCAGAAAATGAGGGAAAGCTTCCCCGATGACCTGCGCCCATCGCGGCATCCCGCGAAAAGGAAGCATGACGTCGAGAATTAACGCTAACCTGCCGGGGATCGCAGCCCCTTCTTCGACTCCTCGGCCCTCGGTGCTGAACGCATTAACCTGTATCCGATTTGATTGGAGCCACTCGGCCCCCTGAGTTGTTCGGCGAAACCGCTCCGAGCATGCGGTTTGGCGGCCGTAGCGCCCACGAAGCGAGAGCCAGGCCGAGTAACACTACGGGTGCGATGACATCGTTTGGACGGCCGCGCACTGCCTGCGAAGCAGCCGCGCCGGTCAACTCAAAGACAATGCCCGCGTACGCCCATTCTTTCAGCCGTAGAAAACCGGGTACGACCAGTGTTATGGCCCCGGGTATCTTCCAGATCCCGAGGATCGCGAGCACATACACCGGGTAGCCAAGGCTCGTTACGACGTCGACGACACGCGGGCCGCTGAAGAGATCCGTTCGACCATGCATCAGATCCGTCACACCACCTGCCAGAGTCTCAAGCGCGATGAGTATGGTAGCCCCCCAATAGCCGATCACTTTCATTTTCGAAGTCATAACTTCTCCCTAATGGCACTTCCGCGCATTGGGTAACCGATGCACCGATAAATCAATAACGCACGCTATCAGCGCACTAGGCGCAGACAATTCAAACAAGCGTGAAACATGCGTCTCCCATTACAGTCTCTACATTGCAGTGACAGCACAGCTCGTCGATAAATTCTGGCCTGTTTCGCGCGTTGCATTCTCATTGTGTCCATTCTGGCTTTCGGCATTATCAGTTTCCTTTTTTTCAGCTCCTGATTCCTGTGCATCGTAAGCGGAATCGCTCGATAATATTCAAAGCGGCCCTCATCGCTCCTGGAACCCAAGAGGCGCGGATGTATTCGTCTACTGCCACGCGATCCGGCCAATACGCCCTGTGCTCGACATTCCAGCGTAAATTAGGAGGCTTCTCGCTCCGACATTAAGAATCCTGGAAGATCGCGTAACTGATTGAACATGAACTGTGCTAAGCCAGTATTTTTTTCGGGTGGCTGCAGCATCGAAGGCGTCGGTGAGATACCAGGGATGAAAGCCTCGCTTACTACCAACTTGTCAACCTGGGCGCTGTGCTTTGCGGCAAGTGAATAGGCGACCCACCTACCGATGTCATAACCGACGACCGAATAGCAAGAGATGCCTAACTGATCCATCAACGCCGCTCAAACCGCTAGCCGAGTTTTTTGCGGAAACGGACAGCGCAGAGTGAGAACAATGCGGCGCCCATCGCCGCTAGGACAACGAGTGACGACCAAAATTCGGCGAGGCTGGCGCCACGCAACACGATCGCGCGCATCAAGGTGATGAAATAAGTGACCGGCATGCAGGCGCCGATGAAAGAAAAAATCCACGGCATCGTTTCGCGCGGAAAAATGAAGCCGGAAAAGAAAACGCCCGGCAATAGGAACGCAAGCGCGAATTGGAAAGCCTCCATTTGCGTTTTCGCTTTCGTCGAAATCAGCAAGCCCAGACTCAGCAGTGTGAAAATGTAAAGAAACGCAGCGACAAAAAGCGAGACTATGCTGCCCTGAATCGGCACTAAGAAAACCCAACGCAGAATGCAAAAGAGCACCGCGGCCATCGTCATCGTGATGCAGAGATACGGGACAATTTTGCCGAGCATCAGCCCCCATCGCGAGAGCGGACTCACCAGCAATTGCTCGAGCGTGCCTTTCTCACGTTCGCGCACGATCGATAACGCAGTGCCGAACACGGTCGCCAATTGCAAGGCGATCCCGATCACACCCGGCACAAAAAAATTTGGACTCTTCAGCGCGGGATTAAACAGCACTTGAGGGCGCACTTCGATTGGGATACCGCTTCGTCCCGATTCTTTCACGAGCTGCCTCAAGGAATCGTTGAACGTAACATTGATTCCGGTATTGAGCGCTTGCAGCGCAGTGGCCGTCGATCAGCACCTGCACGTAGGCCGTGTGGCGGGCGCGCAAATCGCGAGCGAAATCCGGCGGAATTTGGATGCCGAGATAAGCTTCGCCGCGCCGGATCGTTGCGGTCAATTCTTCAACACTATCGACTACCTTAACGATGCGAAACGTTTCGGTGTTCACGAACTCGTCGATCAATTGCCGGCTTTCAAGAGTCCGGTCCTGATTCAGCAGCGCCGTCGGCATGTGTCTCACGTCGAGATCGAGCGCGAAACCAAACGCGATGATCTGCACGAGTGGCGGGAAAAACATGAAGAACAGCGCCGTGCGATCGCGGAACACGACGATGAACTCCTTGTAGAGGATGGCGCGAAAACCTCGAAAAAGAGTTTTCATGCGGCTTTCTTTTCTTTCGCGCTTTCGGCGCGCTTTGCGCTCAGAGTCACGAAAACATCTTCGAGCGACGGTCCGATTTCACGAATCTCGCTATGACTAATCCCGACGCTGCGTAACTTTTCTTCGATCTCGGACCGCTTCACCTTCTCATCGACAAGCAAGTGCATTGATTGCCCAAATACAGTCGCGCTCCGGACACCTTCCATCTCGTGCATTGCTTGCAACGCGGTCGTAACGTGATCGCAAGTGACATCGAGCCGCCGCGTGCCCGGCGGATTCACTTCCTCCATTTTCTTCAGCTCATCCGGCTCGCCACACACGATCAGTTTCGACGCGTAAATGTAGCCGACGTGATCGCAGCGCTCGGCTTCATCCATGTAATGGGTGGTGACGAACAGCGTCATGCCTCCGGCCGCGAATTCGAAGAGCAAATCCCAAAGCTCGCGCCGCGCCACCGGGTCGATGCCGGCGGTCGGCTCATCGAGGAACAGCACGGTCGGCTTGTGCATGAGCGAACACGCCATCGCCAGTCGCTGCCGCAAACCGCCCGACAGCTGCGATGCACGCCTGTCCACGTAATTGTTCAAATGCGTCGTCTCGATCATTTCCTCGCGACGCTTTTCCAAATCGCGCCCGCGCAAACTATAGAGCCGGCCTGCGAAGGTAAGATTTTCGTTCGTGGTCAGTTCGTCGTAGAGCGAAAATTGTTGCGACATGTAGCCGATCATCTCCTTGATCGCGTCGCCTTCGCGAATGATGTCGTGCCCTCCGATGCGCGCGGTGCCATCGCTGGGTTCGAGGATTCCACAAAGCACTCGAATGAGCGTTGTTTTGCCGGAACCATTCGGCCCGAGAAACCCAAAGATCGAACCCTTGCCGACCTTCAACGAAACATGATCGACCGCCGTGAAATTACCGAAGCGTTTTGTCAGGCCATCGACTTCGATCATCGTTTCCATGTCGATCTTGTCAGCGCTTCACATCCGGAAAATAAACATCCGCCGCCATGCCGGCGCGAAGACGCTCGTCGTCGACGGGCAAGCGCACTTTCACGCCGAAGACCTGTTTGATGCGGTCGCCAACAGTCTGCACGTTGCGCGGCGTGAATTCGGCCTGGCGATTGATCTGCTCCACCACTCCGGGAAAATCTTTTCCCGGAAAAGAATCAACTCGGACGCGCACCTGCTCACCATCTTTAACAAATCCGAGCCAAGTTTCCGGAACGTAAACCCGAACCCAGAGATGTTGGCTCAGGAGTAACGTGGCCACTTCTCCGTTGGGCGGTAAGACGTCGCCGACTTTCACGCTCAATACTTCCAATACCGACTCCGCTGGCGCGACGACCTGCATCTCTTTTAACTGCGCATCGATGTCGGCCAATTGTGCCCTCGCTTGCAACACCTGCATCTGCGCCGCCTCAACGTTCTTTTCCTGCGTTTTCGCCCCACTGTCGGCCCGTTGCGCGTCACTAGGCGAAACAACTTTCCGTTGCAACAAGTCCTTCTGGCGCGCTGCCTCGTCACGCAAAAATTCAAGCTGCGCAGATTGCGCATCGGCATTGCGAATCGCAGTGTCGATCTGCGCAGCGGCCAGATCACGGCGAGCTCGGAGCTCGGACGCCGCGAGTTGCGCGATGATTTGGCCTTCGTGTAATCGGTCGCCCTCCTGCGCGAATATCTTTTCCACCCGACCACTGGACCGCGGACCAACGTGGGCCTCGTCAATTTCGATGGTGCCAGAAACGGCATTCTTCCGATTGCTGCAACCAGCGAACAAAAGAAACAAAGTCAAAGCCAACGCCGCGCGCAACAGTTGTCGATCTTGCCTAACGAACGACGCTTTCATGCCTTTCGTCCTTTTTCGGTAAGGGCCCCTTCGAGAACGATCTTCAGAATTCCGCTGAAGCCTTCTTTCGGCATCATGGCTAACTCCTCCATCTTTGACGGATTCATGATCGCTTGGACGATCGCCAGCAAAATCTCGATGATCAGCTTGGCCGGAATATCTTTTCTCACCATCCCAGCACGCTGTCCCTCGGTGAAAAGTTTGCCGAAATAACGTTCGATCAACGCCGCCCGGCGGCGCTCGATAACTTTGAACACTTGCGGCGCTTTCTGCCGCATGTCGCGCACAAACGGCGGCTTAATCTCGTCCAGTTCGCGTTGCGTCCCGGCCAGCAATTCGTGGAGTGTCGCCGGGAAATCGCGCGGATGTGCCCGCGTCACTTCCTTCAGTTTTGCTTCGACGCCGGCGAATTTATCGGCCAGCACCGCCTCGAGCAGTTCTATCTTCCCCGGAAAATGGGCGTAAAGTGTCTTCTTGCTGATGCCCAGTTCGTCTGCCAGATCATCCATGGTCACGCTGCGAAATCCGTGACTAAAAAAATGCGCCCGCGCCGCATCGACAATTCGCTGCGGGTTGGAATCAGACTGCCGACTTCGTGCTCGGGATTTGGTCGCCCGTTTCATCATAGCGACCTTATCACAATGCGGAAACTAATCCAGTATATTTAGTTTCCACGGTCGAGTTTTTCGCTCTGATTTGATCCTCGAATCTGGCCACTGCCCTTAAGATCGTTCCCTGAACCGGCGCGGCGTCTAGCCACGATTCGATTTCTCCACAAAAAAGCGGGGGGTCCCGACAAATAGCAGGCTCACCGGGATGAACGCCGGACGGGCAGCCGCTTCTCACAAAAATATAGATGACAATCGCCGGGCGTGCCGCGGAAATCACTGCACCCTGTCGGTGCTCTCCTCTTCTCGCGTGTCTATTGCGATCCAGTTTACTTCCCAACTCTTCCCACCGTCGTCCGAAAACGATTGTTCAAAGCGATATGAGCCCGGAGTAATGTCCGAAATAACAAATCGGACAAAAATCGCCCGACCATTCAACGTCTCCTGATCAAAAAACTCGCCGCGTCCAAACCTTAGTCACGACTGACGTCCCATCATATTCGACCCACCGCTTCGAACCGGTTAATGGATGCGCGAGGCGCGAAACATGAGTCTTCCAAGTGCCAATATTGAAATCGAAGTCGTGTTGACCATCTCGCTCCTTTCCCGGTGGCGGAGTTGATGAACTTGCCTGCGACAGCTCTTGAAACAGCGCCAAGGCAGCAACCAGCGCACATATCAGGAGACCCGCACGAAAAAAAATCTTCTTTGTACTCATTGTTAAGATCCCTGCGAATTTTCCGCTGAAACGCTAACCGATGGGATGGGCTTGTGTCGTTTTGAGCTAATGATCAAGCCTGGTCGCAGAGCGGCGTTTCCAGTTTGTAATTTGTACTTATTCCGCAGTTAAAGAAGCGATCGTGGCGTTGGCGAAAGCAGCAGCACTTCGGGTTGTTCCTGGGTAAGCTCCGCTAGTTTCATCGTGACTTTTCTTCCCCGCAGGGATTGGGCAACAGCTGCCGCTTTCTCGTAAGCTTCGCGCTCTGGAAAATGCGAAAAACATACGAAGACGTTCGCGTCCTCTCGCACAGGCAAGCGCGGGAAGGTGTTGGGATGAGTTTCGGTAATAAACGAAGCCAGCACTGAAATTCCCGCTTCCGCCAGCTGCGGCCGAAGTTCGCATTCGAAGAATGCCACGAAATCAGCTCCCTTCGTTTTGCCGAGGTGATAAATCGTCGCAACCCAAAGACCGTCTCGCTCATTAGTCGATCCAAGCGGAGCGCGCCTGGCCTGCTCCAAGTGAAATCCGGATGTCGCCGAAGTCGGACGCAATAGGAGGACATTGTCGGAATCAATTATGGTTGCATTGGCCGCATCGCGATGAGCTTTCCAGACTGGTCCCCCGTAAAACTCCCCTAATTGCATAGCGCGCGCCTCCATATCGCTAAAGCCTCGCAACCAGACGAAGCGATCCAGGTTATTGATATCGCGAAACTGGCCAATGATAGTCATCCCGGTAGTTTCCTGGGTCTCGATGAACTCGCGTTCGAAGAGCGCAATCAGAGTTTCGCGTTGGCCTGGGACAAGCGTGTATTGTCGAAGCTCAACTACCGGACAGCAGGTCCGCCTGCTGGCAGGGCTTTTCACGAATTCCATGGTCCAATTAGTTTCCCACGTTTTGCCTCCGTCTTCGGAGAAGGCCTGCTCCCAATGCGGTTGGGTGATGAGATTCGTCCACAAAAAGCGAACCCGAATCGGTTTCCCTTTAAAAGTATCCTCGGCGTAAAAGGTTCCCACACCATCTTTGAATCCTCCGATTACTGGCGGATCGAGATGACCGGGGTTACGGCCGTCGACCCACCAGATCGACCATCGTCGTTTCGCCGCATCGTAAGTGCGTAACGCCACGGCGCGATAAGCGTCGCCTGGAAATTCGAGAACGCTCTCGTCCATATTACCTATGCCACCCAGAATCTTCTGCATCACGCACGTTCCTTCGAACTCGATCCACTCATGATTACCGGCAAGTCGCTCCTTCAGGCGCCGGTGATGCACCTGCCAGCTTCCAACCAGAAAATCAAAGTCGTTGGATCCCTTCGTCTGGTTCTCCGTTTCTTTCATTTCCGAATAAAGCCGAGATAAAAGAAAACGCACATTCCCCCTACCATTCGTTCGGTGTTCGGCGTTCGATGTTGAATGCCTGCCGCGCCCTAGCTTCGCGAAGGCGGGTTCGGTGTTTCTCTTTGCTCTCACTCCTCACCTCTCACTTTTCACTTTTCACAACCCGCCCCAATCCCTTGCGAATCACCCACGCCTTGCCAGCATGACCATATGAAACAATTTCTGCTGGGCACCTTCCTCTGTGCGTTGATAATTCCGACGTTGTCGCTAGCCCAAACCAAACAGCTGACCGAACAATTGGGAAAGACCGTTCTCTACGGAGACATCGCCTTATCTTCGGATGGCTCACGCGTTGCCTGGGTCCAATCCACCGCCGCAACCATTCCAAAACACACTTATATTCGGTCTACATCCGGCGACGCTCCGGCAATTCCAGTCGATCTCAAAACCTCGGGCGAGAGAATCGATGCCGATCCCGCCTGGTCGCCCGATTCGAGGACGCTCGCGCTGCTTTCCGATGCGGGCGAAGAAGACCAGCGACAACTCTGGACGCTCAACGCCGATGGATCGAATCCGAAAAAGCTTACCCATTTGAAGGGATACGCCGCCCGCCCGCGCTGGTCGCATGATGGCCGGCGGATCGCCGTACTATATATAGAGGATGCTGGAGGCGGCGGCCCCCTCATGGCCGCACCCCCCGCCACTGGTATTATCGATACCGCCATCCACAACCAGCGGATCGCTGTTCTCGACCTCGACACCGGACAACTGCACCAGGTGTCACCCCCCAACCTGCACGTCTACGACTACGATTGGTCGCCCGATGACAAAACATTTGTCGCTACGGCCGCGCCGGGACCAGGCGATAACAATTGGTGGATCGCTCAGATTTACACCATCGATGTCTCCAAGGGCGATGCGAGGTCCATTTACAAACCCGCGCTTCAAGTAGCAGTTCCGCGCTGGTCGCCTGATGGCAAAGCCGTCGCCTTTATCGAAGGCTTGATGAGCGACGAAGGCTTGCATGGTGGTGATTTATTTACCATCGCCGCCGATGGCCAAAAAAATTCAAATCGCACCAAAGATCGCAAGACCTCGATCAGTTCGCTCTTTTGGCAGACACCGGACCGACTCATTGTCACGGAAATCGTTGGCGGCAGCAGCGCGATCTCGGAATTGGCCCTCGCCGATAATTCAGTCCGAACCATCTGGCAGGCTCCAGAACATATTCATGCCTTCGGTAACTTCCCTAACTTCACTCTTTCCAAAGACGGAAAGTTCGCGGCCGCAGTGCGCAACAACTACGAGACTCCGCCCGAGGTATGGGCCGGATCTTTGGGCGCATGGCGCCAGCTAACGAAAAACAATACGGGTTTAACTCCATCGTGGGGCAAAACTGAAAGTCTGGAGTGGACTAGCGAAGGACTCCATATCCAGGGATGGCTGATCCCACCGGGGCAAGTCGAGCCAGGCAAGAAATATCCCATGGTTGTGCTTGTTCATGGTGGTCCATCGAGCGCAACAACACCGGAGTGGCCGGCGTCATTTGGCATGTCCCGCGCGATTGTCGCTGCACTGTCATCGCAAGGTTACTATGTGCTGTTACCAAATCCGCGCGGAAGTTACGGTCAGGGAGAAGATTTCACCCGCGCCAACGTCAAGGACTTCGGTGGAGGCGATCTCCGCGATAATCTGGCTGGCGTTGATGCCGCGATTGCGAAGTATCCGATTGATCCGGCGCGGCTGGGTGTGACGGGTTGGAGCTATGGCGGCTACATGACGATGTGGACCGTCACCCAAACCAATCGTTTCCATGCGGCTGTCGCGGGCGCCGGCATCGCCAACTGGCAAAGTTATTATGGCCAGAATCTGATCGATCAATGGATGATCCCTTTCTTCGGCGCATCGGTTTACGACGATCCCGCAGTTTACGAAAAGAGTTCGCCTATCCAGTTCATCAAACAGGTGAAGACTCCGACGCTGGTTATTTCTGCCGAGCGCGATGCGGAATGTCCCGTTCCGCAATCATACGAATTCTGGCACGCTCTGAAAACGCTCGGCGTACCTACCCAGCTCGTCATTCATCCCGGCGAAGGTCACATGTATCTCAAGCCGGAAAACCAGATTGATAGAATGGATCGTACTGTCGCTTGGTTCGATGAATATCTGAAATAACTATTGCCTTCCGACCCATGTTCTCTGTCCTATGATCTCTGGTTACGGCACCTTTGTCCTGAAAGTGAGATTCACTTCCCAAGTCTCGCCGAACGCTTCTGCCTTCCCGTCGGTGGTGAGCTTCCCTGAGAGCTGACCGTTCTCGTTTTTGAAGTCGCTCATTTTCACTGATGTGGGGGAGCTAATCGGCTTCTGTTTGTGCGCCTCGTGCCGGACATCGCAGGTCACAACTTTTCCGTCGAGCTGAATTCCAATGACCAAGGCGCTGCCATAATCGCCGAACAATGCTTTCAAGTCGGCCTTCTCATCTTTGGGATGATCCTTTTCGGTAAAGACGAGTTTAATGGTTTCCTGACTTCTCAAAGGCGTGCCCTTGTGTGCGGAAACGAACGCCAATTTCGCCGGTTGATCGTTGCCTTTGAAAATCCCGCTGACCTCAAAGTCGGCCGCTATTAATTGCCCGCTGCCCAGCATCACACCAACAACTATCGAAATGATCTTTCTCATTTTATTTGTTCTCCATTCCCGCTCTTTGGTCCTTCTACCCTCTTTTTCGAAAACCTCCGCGCCTTTTTTTATGTCGCAGCCTGAGTAAGATTTCCGTGATGAAGGATGACCCACCTCAAGGCTCCGGCGCGGCAAGCAAAAACAACGTCCAACTCAGCGCGGTCGAGGATCATGACGGAATCTTGACCATTCGGGGCGGCGGAGCGCGACGAGATTGGAACGGCATTCATTACAAGCAAGGCATGTCTGCGAAGAATGTGGGGACGACCAAGCTGTCAGCCAATATCGCGACGATTCCGCCGGGTGGCGTCGCTGCCGCCCACATTCACGTCGGCTTCGAGGTCATTCTTTACATCATCGAAGGAAAAGTTCGCCACGAATTCGGTGCGGGTCTGAAGCAAGTGTTGGAAAATGAAGCCGGCGACTTCATTTACATCAAACCCGGTGTCCCTCACGAAGTCTTCAACATGAGCGACACCGAACCAGTCGTCGCCTTCGTCGCCCGCTCCTCCGCCGCTGAGTGGGACGACATCATTCCGTACGATCGGAACCAGGCTAGAAAGGATTAACAAGATTCCAGGAGAGCGAACCGGATCGACATGTTGGCCAATCAAGTAAATCCGGTTAATCCTAACGTTCTGCTTCGCACGCTCCCCGATTTAGGCAAAAATGTCCTCTTGCATATGGCATCTGATCCTGCATTAATCGGGCTTCCTTCCGGCGTTTCCGCTGAGGAAGCCGCCGCCCAGTTCGATCAACTGCAACGAAAACTTGTTCCGCTCTGGCGTTTAATCGAGTCCTTCAATCAAGAGGAACAAACCATCGTCGTCGTGCCGTCAATGTCTGTCGATAAGACGGCAACAGGTTCTGAGACCCAGGGCTACGAAGAACGTTTTCTCTTTCTGCTTTTGCTGCTCGCGCAACCGCGCGCGCGGATGATCTATGTCACTTCCCAGGCGATCCACCCCAGCGTGATCGAATATTACCTCGATCTCCTTTCCGGAGTCATTCCCAGTCACGCCCTGCGCCGGCTCACCTTGCTTTCGCCCTACGACGATTCCGACCGACCTCTCAGTCTCAAGCTGCTCGAGCGACCCCGCCTCCTTGAGCGAATCGAAGCCGGCA
This sequence comes from Verrucomicrobiota bacterium, assembly GCA_003219115.1. Classification (GTDB taxonomy): domain Bacteria; phylum Verrucomicrobiota; class Verrucomicrobiia; order Chthoniobacterales; family UBA10450; genus AV69. The sequence goes on from QHPN01000117.1 coordinate 13,976, forward strand.
TCCTCAACAAAGATCGCGCCCATCTCATCTGCTACAATACTACCTTCCTCGAACGCAACCTCGCCTTGCGTCTGGGAATTCCGCTTTACGGCGCGGATCCGCTGCATCTTGCTTTCGGAACGAAAAGTGGATGCCGTCAATTATTTGCCCGCGCGGGAATCAATCATCCCCTCGGTTTCGACAATCTGACCAGCATCGATGACGTCGTCTCGGCGCTGGTTCAAATGCACGCCAAGCGACCGTCGATGACACACGCGATCGTGAAACTCAATGAGGGCGTGTCCGGAGAAGGCAACGCTACCATTGATCTATCCAATTTATCTGAGCCTGCTAGTGCTGCCATCGCCGGGCGCGTGCGCGGAATGCGTTTCGAACATGGCAAAGTTAACTTCGATGAGTACGCGGCCAGGCTTCGCGCCCGCGGCGGAGTAGTCGAAGAACGCGTCGGCGTCGGAGCCAGTGAAGTGCGTAGTCCGAGTGTGCAGTTGCGCATTACGCCGCTGGGCAAAGTGGAACTACTTTCGACGCACGATCAGATGCTAGGCGGTCCGACCGGACAGACCTACCTCGGCTGCATCTTTCCCGCTGATCCTGCTTACGCCGTCGCCATCACCCGCGACGCCGCCAGGGTCGGCGAGCTTTTGCGAGACGCCGGCGTCATCGGCCGTTTCGCGATCGACTTTGTCGTGACTCGCGCGCACGATAGCGCGTCGTGGGAAACCTACGCGATTGAGATCAATCTCCGGAAAGGCGGAACTACGCATCCTTTCCTGACCCTGCAATTTCTTACTGGCGGCATTTATGATCCGGAAAGCGCGACATTTATCGCGCCGAACGGACACAAAAAATTTCTCGTTGCGAGCGATCACCTCGAATCACCGAAGTACAAAGGATTCACCCCGGACGATCTTTTCGATCTGGTCGTGCGGCGTGGTCTGCACTTCGGACAAGTCCGCCAAAGCGGGGTTGTCTTTCACATGCTGAGCGCTCTCGGCAGCCACGGGCGTTTGGGTTTAACCGCAGTCGGTAACTCACCCGAAGAAGCGCAATCGATCTTCGACAAAGCCAAGCGCGTCCTGGATGAAGAAGCGCGCTTTGACGAATTGTAGATCTAATATTCTGGGCCAACGAATCACCCACCTTCACGAAGCTCCGGCGCGGCAGGCACGAATTACACGAAAACAAATGAGGTTTCTCCTGTGTGATTCGTGTATTTCGTGGGCAACAATCTTTGAGTGTTGCTGATCACTGTTCACAAAACATTGATCACTAACTTCACTTCGGTGCGTCGCGTTGAAAGGCGTTGATCTTGCAGCTGTAGCCCGCATCGATGATGCCGGCCCCGGATCATCGATCCCGGCACAACACTGCGGAAGATTGTAGTGCGTCTCTGTGAGACGTCAGTTTTCAAATGGCGACTGACACAGTCGCCCTACAACGCTTTCTGAGCCCTAAACCTTGAACCCCTTTTCGGAGCATGAGCATGAGTATGAGTAAGAGGAACTCGCCCTCCCGTCCCTGTCCCTGTTGGCCTCTGCAGTGAATCGGACTACTTGCCAATGAGAATACAAACGCCTGCCGCCAGCGCGATAAGATTGAGGAGCAAAATGGCCGGGCCGAAATAAACGCCAAAACCCATGAGGCCATAAATAATCAGGTAAAGCGCGACCAAAATCATGCCGATGCTTCTATTCGATTTCATGGCGTTACTCTTTTAGATCGTCCATCGACTGACAATCACAAATCTTGGCCCACGAATCACACGAAACAC
>QHPN01000118.1 GCA_003219115.1 Verrucomicrobiota bacterium
CCTTGATTTTCTCGATCAAAAATTGCGCGTTTGCTTCCGGATCACGGGTCTCGAATTGCGCGCGCTCTTTGTTTAATCCGAGCGGGAACGTGGTGTTCACCCATTGCATCAGCCCGCCATAATTCGCGTCTTCGCTCGGCTTTCCGGTGCCGAGATACTCCTGAACTTTCGCCGGCACCGCTTCATCGATCACTTCGTAAATCAAGATTCGCGGTTCTTCGCTATCGATCACCTCGTTGCGATAACCGTAGACGACTTCGCGTTGATTGTTCATCACGTCGTCCATGTCGAGGGTGCGTTTACGAATGAGATAATTGCGTTGCTCCACTCGTTTCTGCGCCGTCTCCACTGACTTGTTGAGCCACGGATGTTCCAGCTCCTGGCCTTCCTCGAGACCGAAGCGCTCCATAATTCTCGTCATCCGATCGGCCGCACCGAAATTCCGCATCAGATCATCTTCGAAACTAACATAAAACCGCGAGGCGCCCGGATCACCTTGCCGCGCGCAGCGTCCACGCAATTGTCGATCGATCCGGCGCGATTCGTGGCGTTCGGTGCCGATGACATAAAGACCGCCACGGTCGGTTACGCCGGGACCCAGTTTAATATCGGTGCCTCGTCCGGCCATGTTGGTTGAAATGGTCACGGTTCCGGGCTGGCCCGCGCGCGCGACGATCTCTGCCTCCTGCATGTGATATTTCGCGTTCAACACGTTATGCGGGATTTTTTCCCGCTTGAGCATTCGCGAAAGTAACTCGCTCGCCTCCACACTCACGGTCCCGACGAGGACTGGCTGTGCTTTGGCGTGGCATTCCTTAATCTCGTTAATGACGGCGTTGTATTTCTCCCGCCGCGTTTTGTAGATACGATCGTTCGAATCCTTCCGCGCCACCGGCCGATTCGTTGGAACGACCGCGACATCCAATTTGTAGATGTCGTGAAACTCGTTCGCTTCTGTCTCGGCCGTCCCCGTCATCCCGGCCAGTTTTTGATAAAGCCGGAAGTAATTCTGAATGGTAATGGTCGCGAGCGTTTGCGTTTCGCGATCGATCTGAACGCCTTCCTTCGCTTCCACCGCCTGATGCAACCCGTCGCTCCAGCGGCGCCCCGGCATTTTGCGACCGGTGTATTCGTCAACGATTACGACCTTGTTTTCTTCAACCACATACTGCACGTCCTTTTCAAACAAACAGTAGGCGCGCAGCAGTTGTGAGATGTTGTGAATCCGCTCGGCTTGCGTGTCGCAAAGCTGTTGCTTTTGCGCTTTTTGTTTTTCCTTCTCTTCACTGCTCAGCGCCTGGTCCAGATCGATTTCCGTGAACTCGCTGATTAAATCCGGCAGCACAAACGCATTCGGATCGTCCGGATTCATGAACGACCGCCCCTGCTCGGACAAGTCGGCTTCCTGCGATTTTTCGTCGATGGTGAAGAACAACTCTTCTTTCAGTGCAAACAGTTCTTCCTTGCGGGTGTCCTGATAAAATGACAGCTCGCCCTTATCGATTGCCTTGCGCTTTTCCGGATCTTCCATCATGCGCAACAGTTGTTTGTTGCGGGGCTGCCCGAGCTTCACTTTGAACATGAGCAAGCCGCCCTCTTCCAAATTGCCGGCATCGAATACCTCTTTGGCCTCACCGGCGATGCGATTGCAAAGCATTGTCTGCTTGCGCACCACTTGCTCGACCAGCGGCTTCCACTTGTCGTACTGGTGCGTCGAAATTGTCGCCGGTCCGCTAATGATTAGCGGCGTGCGCGCTTCGTCGATCAGGATGGAATCGACTTCATCGACGATGGCGTAATTGTAGCCGCGCTGCACTTGTTGCTCGCGAGTAGTCGCCATCCCGTTATCCCGCAGATAATCGAACCCGAACTCAGAGTTGGTGCCGTAAGTAATGTCACAGGCATATTGCTGGCGCCGAACACTCGGTTCCTGATCATGCTGAATACAACCGACGGTGAGCCCGAGGAAGGTATAAAGCTGGCCCATCCACTCGGCGTCACGTCGCGCCAGATAATCGTTTACCGTGACCAGATGCGCCCCGCGCCCCGTCAGCGCGTTCAAATATAGCGGCAGGGTCGCGACCAGGGTTTTGCCTTCGCCCGTCGCCATCTCGGAAATCTTGCCCCGATGCAATACTATTCCGCCGATGAGCTGGACATCGAAGTGGACCATTTCCCATTTCATCGGCTGATCGCAAACAGTGAAGGTGTGTCCGCGTTCTGTTAGGCGGCGGGCGGCATTTTTTACAACGGCGAACGCTTCGGGCAAAAGCTCATCCAGCCGTTTCCACTGCTCCTCCGGTGTGGGCAGTTTGGCCAAGTCCTCTTTCCAACCCGCAGTTAATCCGCGCAGGTCATCATCAGAGAAACTCTGAAACTTCTCTTCCAACTCGTTGATCTGACGGACGATCGGCGCCATTCGCCTGATCTCGCGCTGGTTTTTCGAGCCTAAAATTTTCTTTAAAATCCAACCAACCATTTCAGTTTTACTATCAACGATATTCCTCGGTTTGTCATTCTGGGAGCGCACCCGCCTTGCGTGCAACGCCAGTCCGGCTCGGACTTTCGGCGCTTCGCCGAAACATTCTTTGCGTCTCGACCGGCGATTGGCGAGGGCGCCAATCGCAGCACGCGAGGCGCGTGCGCTCCCCGGATTTCAGTCTCACCTGCGCTCGACATGACAGCGGCTCCCGCTAACATCGCGGCATGAAGAAAATCATTGCTACTTCTGATGCGCCCGCCGCCATTGGGCCTTATTCGCAGGCTATCCGTTCCGGCGATTTCCTTTTCTGTAGTGGTCAGATTCCTCTGGACCCAAAGAGTGGCCAGATTGTGTCGGACGACATCGCCGCGCAAACCCGCCGAGTGTTGGATAATATCAGCGGCCTTTTGAAATCCGATGGCCTGAGCCTGGGGAATGTATTGAAAACAACGATCTTTCTGACGGATCTCGGCAATTTCCAGATCGTAAACGAGATCTACGGTTCGTATTTCAGTAGTGACCCTCCAGCCCGTTCCACCGTGCAAGTCTCCGCCCTGCCGAAAGGCGCAAAGATCGAAATCGAAGTCATCGCACTCGCAAATCGCAGTGGGGCTGTCGCAAGCGATACCTCTGGGTAAACCGGCTGCGGTAAATCCGTTCCATCAGCGAAAGCGGCAGGCGTTTTCCTCTCTTTTGCTTTTTTTGGACGTTCGAACGGTCTTCGACAGTTAAGATTCCCTCAATCGCACAACTCTGTCATCCCGAGCGCAGCGAGGGACCTCACAGAATTGTAGGGCAGGCGCGTCGCCTGCCGATCCAAGGAAATGGCAAGCGGGAGCGCTTGCCCTACAAGACCTGTTATCCCGCTTATTCCAGTGGCAACTCAATTCGTTCTTCTTCGCGCGCACTCAGATGGTTTCTCTCGATCATCCGGGCACAGGTATTCCAGCGCAGCAGAGCATCGTCATTTCCAGCAGGACGCACCGCTTCCGCTTTTTCAAACCAATGCATCGCTTCACGGAATCCTTCGTAGGCATGATGGCCGCAGCCGGGCGCGCCGCGCGCGAGTTGCGCCTTGGCCAGACGCTCCGCCAAAATTCCCCGGTAATAGGCGTGCTCATATTCGCCCCTGATTTTCGTTAGAATTTGTTTTGCCTGGGTGTCGCTCACACCATAGGTCTTGCTGAAACGATCAGTCACCGCGAGCAGCAAAATGATCAGCGCTTGCTGGTTTTCCGGATCCGCCGCCAGCACATCCAGACAGATGCTTTCTGCTTCCGCCGGCTCGTTTAACAAACGGTAGCGCTCGGCTTTCTCGAGCGCGCCGGGAATCGCGTCTTTCGAGAGTTTTTTTAGGTCGGACATGCTTCGCTGCAGTTAAAAGGCTAAAAATGTTACACCGTTAAAACGGATTTACCTGTCTGCCGCTTTTTAACAATGCAACACTTTTAACCTTTCACTCTTTTCTTCCGGCCGCGCCAAATCCATCCCAGCGGGTCGTAGTAATCATCCACTACACGTTCCTTCAACGGAATAATGCCATTGTCCGTAATTTGGATCTCTTCCGGACAAACCTTCGTGCAGCACTTCGTAATGTTGCAATAGCCGATCCCGTGGGCTTCACGCAATTCTTCCACTCGATCTTCGGTATCGAGCGGATGCATCTCCAGCGCGGCTGCGTAAATCAAAAAGCGCGGCCCGATAAAGCGATCATGCATCTGATGATCACGCAACACGTGGCAGACGTCCTGACAAAGGAAACACTCAATGCATTTCCGGAATTCCTGGACTCGGTCGATATCCTCCTGTTGCATCCGCCAGGTGCCGTCCGGCGCGTCCGGCGGACGCGGCTTAAACGGTTTGATTTTCTTCTTTACCTGAAAATTCCACGACACATCGGTGATCAAATCTTTTAAGACCGGGAACGCCTTAATCGGCTCGATCGTGATCGGTCGATCCAGCGGCAGATCGCTCATTCGCGTCATACACATGAGTTTGGGCATGCCGTTCACTTCCGCCGAACAGGAGCCGCATTTCCCCGCCTTACAGTTCCAGCGGCAGGCCAGATCGGTCGCCTGGGTGCGCTGAATGTCGTGCACTGCATCGAGCACGACCATGCCTTCGGAAATTTCGGTGGTGTATTCCCGAAACGCGCCATTATTGGCATCGCCCCGCCAGATTTTAAAGGTGGCATTCATTTCCAAACGAACCGCGAATGAACGCGAATATCCGCGAATGCAGGAAAACATTTATGTCCATGTCGGCATTCGCATTCATTCGCATGCATTCGCGGTAAAAACTCTCTTCTCATTTCATTTCCTCGATAATCGTTTTCAAATAATCCGGCATTTCTGGCACCGGCTCCAGCCGAACTTGTATCGAGCCATCCGCTGCTTGTGAAATGATGGTATTTACTTTGGCGAAACGCTCATCCTTCTCCGGATAATCCTCGCGGAATTGCGCGCCGCGGCTTTCCTTTCGTTCCAGCGCCGCCCGGGTTATCGCTTCGGAAACGGTCAGCAGGTTTTTCAAATCGAGTGCGGTGTGCCACCCTGGATTGAACTCGCGATTCCCGCTTACACCAACCCGACTCGCCTGCTCCCATAATTTTCTCAAATGCTCGAGCTGCGACTTCATCTCGGCTTCAGTCCGCACAATGCCGACATTATCCTGCATCGTCTCCTGGAGATCACCTTGCAAGGTGTAGGGATTTTCGCCCTCGCGCTGCTCAAATGGCCGCAGCGCTTCACGGGCAACATTTTCAATTTCAGTGGTATTGATCGCGCCGTGTTGATTTTCTTTCGCGAACTTGGCGGCAAATTCGCCGGCGCGTTTTCCAAAAACCAAAAGATCAGACAACGAATTTCCGCCCAATCGATTGGCACCGTTAATTCCGGCGGCGCATTCACCCGCCGCAAATAGTCCTGGCACGCGCGACATTTGTGTATCGGAATCAACGCGAATCCCGCCCATCATGTAATGCGTCGTCGGGCCGACTTCCATCGGCTCTTCCGTAATATCGATATCGGCCAGTTGTTTGAACTGGTGATACATGCTCGGCAATTTCTTTTTGATGTGCTCAGCCGCGTTTGGAATTTTTTTCCCAATCCAAGCAATGTCGAGAAAGACGCCGCCGTGCGGACTTCCCCTGCCCTCTTTGATTTCGCGCACGATGCAGCGCGCAATGTGATCGCGCGTCAGTAATTCCGGAGGACGCCGCGCATTCTTGTCGCCCTGACAATAAAGCCAGCCCTCTTCCTCGTTGTCCGCGGTCTGCGCTCGATAATTTTCCGGGACGGAGTCGAACATGAAGCGGCGACCTTCCTTATTAGTAAGGGTTCCACCTTCGCCGCGCACGCCCTCAGTCACAAGAATGCCGCACACGCTCGGCGGCCAGACCATTCCGGTGGGATGAAATTGAACGAACTCCATATCGATCAACTCTGCTCCTGCGCGATAACCGAGGGCGTGGCCATCACCGGTGTATTCCCAGCTGTTGCTGGTAATCTTGTAGGCGCGCCCGATTCCACCGGTCGCCAACACGATTGCTTTCGCTCGAAAAACTAGGAAGCGGCCGCGTTCACGATCGTAACCGAACGCGCCGACTATTCGTCCGTCCTGTTTCAGCAAAGTGAGAATGGTGCGCTCCATGTGCACGTCGATCCCCTGATGCACACCGTGATCCTGCAACGTCCGAATCATTTCCAAGCCGGTGCGATCGCCGACATGTGCCAGCCGCGGATATTTGTGACCGCCAAAATTGCGCTGGAGAATGCGCCCATCTTTAGTGCGATCGAAGACCGCGCCCCAGGCTTCCAGTTCGCGCACCCGATCGGGCGCCTCTTTTGCGTGCAACTCCGCCATCCGCCAATTATTGACGTATTGACCGCCGCGCATGGTATCGGCGAAATGCACCTTCCAATTGTCGCGATCGTCGACGTTGGCCAGCGCAGCGGCGATTCCGCCTTCCGCCATCACCGTGTGCGCTTTGCCCAGAAGCGATTTGCAAACCAGGCCGACCGAAACGCCCGCGGCCGATGCTTCAATCGCCGCCCGCAGACCAGCTCCGCCGGCGCCAATTACAAGGACATCGTGTTCAAAAGTTTCGTACTCGGCCATTTGACTCGCTGAAGCGTTAAAGAACGTCGAAGGGGAGAGTCATGCTCAGCAATCGTGTCCGCTTCAACGCATCCCGCTTCATCGCTTAAATAATTCGCCAATCATGCCAAATGCCCATTGAGCAAAGACGAATGTAAAGATCGCTGAAGCCGACCCAGAACAAACTCAGCCACGCCCAAAGCATGTGCCGGGAGTTCAAGCAGCTGACGCAGCGATAAGCCTGGTAGCAGGTTGGTGCGCGCGAAAGTTGATCGCGGAATCCGCCAATCAAATGCCGCAGCGAATGACAGCCGAAAGTATAGCCGCCGAGGAGAACGACATTAATGGCGAGCACAATCGTTCCGATACCGATTCCAAATGATTCGCGGCCGGTTGCCGGATTGCTAAACCACAGCGCTTTCCAGACGTCGATGGAAAGGATCACGATAAAAACGACGGCAAGGTAAAGAAAATAACGGTGCACGTTTTGCATGATGAGCGGGAAGGAACGCTCGCCCAGATAGGTCTTGCGCGGTTCGCCCACGGTGCAGGCGGGCGGATCGGCCCAAAAGGCCTTGTAGTAGGCACCTCTATAGTAATAGCAGGTAAGCCTAAACCCTCCCGGCGCCCACAGGATCAGGAGTGCGGGCGAAAATAACAGCCAGCCGGGCCACCAGCCGGGCTTCGGCCCGAACCAGCTGTGCGGGGAATTGCCAAAAATTTCCGGCGAATAGAACGGCGAGATGTAATTCCCGAAAAAATAATGCGTTCCCTGAAACGCAGCCCAGGTCGAGTAAACGATGAACGTGCTCAGCCCGAGAAAGACCAGGAGCGGCTGGCGCCACCAGATGTCGGGCCGCATGGTTTGGCCAAACGAAGGTCGGGGCAATTCAGTAGTAGTGTAAGACACTGCGTGTTGATAATGACACGAGAGGATGCTTGCAAGCAAACGGAACATCGGCTGCCGGCCGCGAAGTAGGCATGCGCCCTCCGCAGTCTGTCATCCCGAGCGCATACGCCAGTCCGGCTCGGACCGAGGGACCTCACCGATGCTCGCTGATCACACAATGTCACTTGCGTGATCAATTGCATGTTGGGGAGATCCTTCATCGTTTGCGCGACTCAGGATGACAAGCAGATAGGCGAACATCATACCTTCTTCGATTGCTTCATTCGGAGGGCGGGGACGCTCAAAGCAATGTTCCCATGCCGGAACATCATTGAAGGCTAAAGCAAAAAAGCTAACTGTATTAGTTTCGTGACTGCCTTCGCCCCGTTTTATCGCTCTTCCATCGGTAAAAAAATGATCGTCGCCCTTACCGGCGTCGTTCTGATGCTCTTCGTCATCGGGCATCTCCTTGGAAATCTGCAGATTTTTCTCGGACCGCGTTGGGTCAATGATTATGCCCAGCATCTGCGCGATCTCGGCCCGCTTCTCTGGCTAGTGAGGATCACATTACTGATTGCGGTCTTCCTTCACATTTATTTCACCGTCAGCCTGGCCCTGGAGAATCGGCGTGCCCGCCCGCAGCGCTACCAGGAGCGGGATTATATCAAGGCCAGCTACGCCTCACGCCACATGGTGGTGAGTGGGGTGGTCGTCCTCGCTTTTGTTATTTTCCACCTCCTCCATTTCACCGCCCGAAAATTCAACCCGCGTTTTCCGCTGCTGAAAAATGATCCGCTGAATCACTATGACGTTTACTCGATGATGGTTTACGGATTCCAAAACGTTTACGTCTCTGTCTTTTATATCGTCGGCTTGTTCTTACTCACCCTTCATCTCACCCACGGCGCCTCCAGTTTTTTCCAATCGCTCGGATTGAATGATAAGAAATTGACGCCGCAACTGGCAGTTGGCGCACGCGTTTTCGCCTGGCTGCTTTTCCTTGGTTACACCGCCATTCCCGTCGCCGTTCTCATCGGGTTCATCCAACCGGCGCAATAGGTATGATCGGAAAACTCAACGGCAAAATTCCGCCTGGTCCGCTCGAAAACAAATGGCGGAACCATAAGAACAATTCACGTCTCGTTAGCCCGAATAATCGCCGCAAGTTTGAGATCATCGTCGTCGGCTCGGGATTGGCCGGTGGATCGGCCGCGGCCACCCTCGGCGAACTCGGCTACAGGGTGAAATGTTTTTGCTATCAGGATTCGCCGCGGCGTGCCCATTCCATCGCGGCACAGGGCGGCATCAACGCTGCCAAAAATTATCAGAACGACGGGGACAGCGTTTTCCGGCTCTTTTACGACACCATCAAAGGCGGCGATTTTCGCTCACGCGAAGCCAACGTTTACCGCCTGGCCGAGGTCAGCAATCTCATTATCGATCAATGCACCGAGCAGGGCGTGCCCTTTGCGCGCGAGTATGGCGGCCTCCTGGCAAATCGTTCCTTTGGGGGCGCGCAAGTTTCACGGACCTTTTATGCGCGCGGGCAAACTGGCCAGCAGCTCCTGCTCGGCGCCTACCAGGCATTGTGCCGGCAAATCGCTCTCGGCACGGTAAAAATGTTTCCGCAAACCGAAATGCTCGATCTTGTGCTGGTCGACCGCCATGCCAAGGGGATTATTACGCGCAACCTCTGCACTGGCGAGATCAACGCGTTCGCCGGCGATGCCGTTGTTCTTGCAACCGGCGGTTACGGCAACGTTTTCTTTCTTTCGACCAACGCCCGCGGTTGCAATGTCACCGCCACTTATCGCGCTTACAAACGCGGCGCGCTCTTCGGTAATCCCTGTTTCACTCAGATTCATCCCACCTGCATTCCCGTAACGGGCCAGCATCAATCGAAACTGACTTTGATGTCGGAATCACTGCGCAATGACGGGCGGGTCTGGGTGCCAAAATGGACCGAAGATTGCGCCAAACCGCCAGACCAAATTCCGGACGCCGATCGGGATTATTATCTCGAGCGGAAATATCCAAGCTTCGGAAATCTGGCACCACGCGACGTCGCTTCACGCGCCGCCAAGGAAGTGTGCGACGAAGGTCGGGGCGTCGGCCCCTCCGGCCGCGGCGTTTATCTTGATTTTGCCGATGCCATATCGCGTCTGGGCGAGGACACGATTCGCGAGCGTTACGGAAATCTTTTCGACATCTACCAAAAGATCACCGCGGAGAACGCCTACAAAACGCCGATGCGGATTTATCCCGCGGTCCATTACACCATGGGCGGATTGTGGGTGGACTATAACTTGATGAGCAATGTTCCTGGTCTGCATGTGATTGGAGAAGCGAACTTTTCCGATCATGGCGCAAACCGCCTCGGAGCGAGCGCGCTGATGCAAGGTCTCGCCGACGGCTATTTTGTTCTGCCTTACACCCTGCCGAATTATCTCGCGGGCCAGGTCGGCAAACGGCCTTCGACTGATCACGAGGAATTTAAGCGAGTCGAGTCCGAGGTTCGCGCGCGAGTGAAGAAATTGTTGGACGCGAATGGCGATCGTACCCTGACCTCGTTCCATCGTGAGCTGGGGCTGTTGCTTTGGGACAAATGTGGCATGGCGCGAAACGCGAGTGGCCTGCGAGAAGCGCTCGAGAAGATTCCGGAGTTGCGCGAGCAATTTTGGAAAAACGTTCGGGTTCCCGGCGAAGGCGAAAGCTACAATCAATCGCTCGAACGCGCGGGGCGGATCGCTGATTTTCTCGAATTCGCCGAGCTCATGTGCATTGACGCGCTTGAGCGTGATGAATCATGCGGAGGACATTTCCGGGAAGAACATCAAACTCCCGATGGCGAAGCACAGCGTGATGATGAAAATTTCGCCACTGTGTTCGCGTGGGAATTTCAGGGAAACGGAAACATCCTTCGCCCGACGCTGCATCGCGAACCGCTCCATTTCGAGGCGGTGCATTTATCGCAACGAAGCTATAAGTAGTTTTTAGTTGAGAGTTGATAGTTGTGCAATCAAGCCATGTTTAACTTTGAAAAATTAGACGTTTGGCAGAAAGCGATCGATTTCGCCGATTTAGTTTATGTTCACACGCGGAATTTTCCCGCTGACGAACGGTTTGGTCTTACGAATCAAATGCGGCGGGCTGCCGTCTCGATCTCATCCAATATCGCCGAGGGCACATCTCGAACGTCGCAAATCGATTTCGCAAGATTTATCGAAATTGCGACGGGATCCATATTCGAAGTCGTTTCGCAAGCATTCATAGGTCGCAGACGGGGGTTTTTAACCGAAGAAAGCTTTCGCGCATTATATTCCGCAGTCGATGAAATCGGCCGGATGCTAAGCGGGCTGCGAAAGTCGCTGGGCATAAATTAAGATGGCCGACACTTCTCTGGAACTATCAACTCTCAACTCTCAACTATGAACTTTCCCTTGCGGATCTGGCGGCAGAAGGATCGGCAATCGAAGGGGAAACTTGTCGAGTACAAAGCCACCAA
>QHPN01000248.1:0-3256 GCA_003219115.1 Verrucomicrobiota bacterium
AAAAACAGCAGGCCCACATTGAGGTCGCTCACGATGATTCCCGGCGCCACCGGGAGCACAGCGAAAGACAGCAGCACGGTTACGAAGACAATCGCGGGTGCCAGAATGAAAACCGGTGTGTCGACGAATGGAGGAATCCAGTCCTCCTTCATGAAAATCTTGATTGAATCAGCTAGAACCTGCAGCAAACCGAAGGGGCCAACGCGATTCGGCCCATAACGGTCTTGCCAGAGCGCCAGTAACCGTCGCTCGACCCAGATCAGGAAGGCGGCGATGCTCATGGCGACGATGACAACCCCGAGGATCGAAAGGGTCGGATGGGGACTCGTCATTTCGCCCTCGCGATCTTCCCCCAGCCAGGCAACTGAACTGCAAAGCGCGGAGAAGAACCAACGGACACTGCCGCAACACCGGCGGGCATCTCGCGATGGATCCGTACCGGGAAGCGGAACGCACCATCGGGCAAAGTCACATCAACTTCCATGCCCTCGGCAAAATCGTCAGAATTGATGGCAACATGAGGCATCACCGTGAGTTCTCGAATTGCCGGGGCCTGAAGGCTCAATTCATCGGAACCAAAGATGTGGTACATCGGCACCAGCAACCACTCGCTCTCGCGTGGCTGGAATGCCGCGGGGATCGCGCTGAAATAGGCTTGTCCATTCTTGGGTGAGGGCTCGAAGAGACGCACGCCTGCATCGCCCCCGCGCAATGGACCGCCAACCTCTTTCTGATATGTGTTCACGGCTTGAATCGAGTTCCAACTCGGAGACCAGAAAAAAGGAATCAGCGCAGCAGGTGGCTGGTCCGGCGTTCCTTCCATTGAAAATGAGAGTGCCGAGTCGGGATCCTCGGGAGTCTTGGGCTCAGATATGTTGATATGCACGAGGGCCGCGGTTCGTCCGCTTTCGCGATGCGGCGAGCGCGGAATCTTCGCTCCAGCAATGCGAAACTTGCTGGACGGGGCGGCGTCGCGTATCGCCGCAAGTTCCGGCAGGGCTTCGGCCATCGCCCGAAGCACGTCATCGAGATTTTGCCAGTGGTCGGGCTTCAACCATCGCCAGCTTGCCAAGACTTCGTTCTCGGGCATGCAGACCTGGAAAAATCTTTGGGCGCGGCCTTCGTTGCTGATGAAGGTCCCGTCAGATTCGGCGAACGTGCCCGCAGGCAGAAGCAGTTCAGCTTTCTCGGTTGTCGAATTCGGTAGATGATCGAGAACGATTACGTGGGGCGCAGCCTTGAGCGCTGAGTCCACTTCGGCATGGGGCGCGCGGCGATAGAGATCATTTTCGAGGATGATCACGGTATCGGCGTAGCCATCCCGGACGGCCTGAAATACGCCGCTCAATGGGTTCCCGCCCATGAGTGCGGCCCCGACACTATTGCATTCCGGCGCGGTGAAGCTTAGCGCGGCATCGGCCGCCATCGCCACGTTCGCGGCCGCCTGAATGACAGCCTCGCTCGCGCAACTCGCACCGCAGATCACGAGCGGTTTCTTGGCCCCCTTGAGGGCGCGGGCAATCTCATTTGCCAGCGGCCAGTCATCTGCATGGGGTACGGCCGGCGCGCTCGAGTCAAGGGCATGCGCCACTGCAAATCCCAGACGAGCCAGATCGTCAGGCGCGGCATGGAATGTGGCCGTCGCGACGTCGTCGAGCCGAGTACCGTGAGGCGTCGCAATATAGAGCGGCCCCTTCGCGTCCTGCATCGCATCTCGCACACCGAAATCCAGCCACAGGGGAATTTTCAGCTTCTTGACCGCTTCCATGGGCTGCTGGCGTACCGACTGCCGCACCGACAAAGCCATTCGCGGAGCGACATTGGTCAAGTCCTCGCCAAGGATGAAGACAGCGTCCGACTCCTCGATCTCGCGCAGCGTCGGCGTCCGCATCGGACCGCGCCTGAGGATCTCAATCGTGAGCCGAACCAGCTTTACTTCATGATCGGCCATGCCGGAGTAGAAGTGATCCGGGCCGACGAGTGTACGCAAGGAGAAGTTAGCTTCCAGAGAAGCGCGTGGCGAGCCAATCCCGATCACTCTGCCCTGGGCGATCTTTTCGTCCAGATAGTGCCGCGCCGAGGCAACAGAAGTAAGCTGTCTATTCAGCAAGGGCTGGCGGAAACGTCGTTGGTTGTTGACGAATTCGTAGCCAAACCTTCCGCGGTCGCACAGGAAGTAGCCGTTCACTTCGTGGTTATAGCGGTTCACGATGCGCCGCAGCGTCCCATAGCGTTCGCCAGCATCCGTGTTGCACCCGAGACCGCAATGCACGCAAACCGACGGAGCGAACTGCTGGTCCCACTTGCGAGCATAGTGTTGCTTAAGGGTTTTATCAGTGAACACGCCCGTGGGGCAGATTTCCACCAGGTTGCCGCTGAATTCATTCTCGAGAACGCCATCTTCGGCTCGCCCAAAAAAGACCCTGTCCCGCAACGCAAAGGCATTCAAGTCGTTACCGCCAGCATAGTCTTGATAGTAGCGGACGCAGCGGTAACACTGGATGCAGCGATTCATCTCGTGATTCACCAGCGGTCCCAGATTCTGATTGCGAAACGTGCGCTTCTCAAACTCGTAGCGCCGATAATCGTGACCGGTCATCACCGTCATGTCCTGGAGGTGGCATTCACCGCCCTCGTCACACACCGGGCAATCATGCGGATGATTCAGCATGAGTCCCTCGATAATGCCGGCGCGGAAGGCGACAGCCTCGGGATCAGCGATGGAGATACGGGTGCCTTCGGCCGCGGGTGTCATGCAGGACATGACGATCTTTCCGTGGCTATCGTTCTCATCCTTGAACTGCTTAACAGCACACTGACGGCACGCACCCACCGAACCCAGCGCTGGATGCCAGCAGAAGTAGGGCAGCTTGAAACCGTTCGAGAGGCACCCGTGAAGTAGATTCTGCTCCGGATTCATCTCGCACGGTTTGTCGTTCACATATACGATCGCCATGCCTAACTCCACGGGCAGCCGTGCTCTCGAATGTGCCGCTCGAAATCTTCTCGGAAATGTTTCAACGCGCTCTGTACCGGCTCGGCGGCGCCCGGCGCCAGTGCACAGAATGTGTTGCCCGGAGCCCACATCTTGGTCTGGAACTCCAGTTTGTCGAGATCGTCGGGCCGGCCGCGGCCCTCTTCCATCGCCTTGAGAGTGCGATCCGCCCATCCCAGCCCGCTCCAACAGGGCGTGCAAAAACCGCAGGATTCCCGTGCGAAGAAATGTGTAAGGTTCCAGGTCATGCCAACAGGGCAG
>QHPN01000248.1:3302-5563 GCA_003219115.1 Verrucomicrobiota bacterium
CCCAGGGACGCAAAATCCATGGCCAAGTCGAGGTGTTCTTCGACGATAAAGTCGGTCGAAGCCCCACCCGGCAGCAATCCGCGAAACTTCACTCCGTCCCGCATTCCTCCGGCATGCTCCTCGAGAATTTCGCGGACCGTGGTTCCCATGGGCAGTTCCCAAAGGCCCGGATGTTTTACTTTTCCGCTCACGCCAAACAGCTTCGTGCCACCATCTTTCGTTCGGCCCAAACCTTGAAACCAAGTCGCGCCCCGGTTGATGATGTGAGGTACACAGCAAATCGTCTCGACGTTGTTGACAATCGTGGGTTTGCCGAAGAGTCCGACCGAAGGCGGAAAGGGCGGCTTCGACCTGGGATTGGCCCGCTTGCCTTCCAGCGCGCTCAGGAGTCCGGTCTCCTCCCCGCAGATGTAGCGGCCGCCGCTGAGATGGAGATACAGCTCCAGACTGTAACCGGAACCGAAAATACTTTTCCCGAGATACTGCCGTTCGTAGTGGCGCGTGCCAGGCGCTCGGCGCTCAGGGTGTATTCTCCGCGCAAAAAAATGTAAGCGATATCGGCTTCGATTGCGAATGCGGCCACCATCGCACCCTCTATCAGCTGGTGTGGATCCCGTTCCATCAGCAAGCGGTCTTTGAATGTCCCCGGCTCCATCTCATCTCCATTGACCACCAGATAAGTCGGGTTCGGAACATCTTTGCCACGCGGAACGAAAGACCACTTGACCCCAGTTTGGAAGCCGGCACCACCTCTGCCGCGCAGATTCGCCTCCTTCACCTCTTCGGTCACCGCCATCGGTGTCATGCCAGTGCGCAAGACTTTCCGGATCGCTTGATATCCTCCCGCCAGCTCGTAGGCCCTCAAGCTCACGACGCTTCCGTCCGGATGCATTCTCTCGGTCAGCGGTTTGTCGAAGTTACCGGTCATTTGTATTTCTCGAGTGCAGAGTCAATGTTCTGGGGACTGAGGTCACTATGCAGATCGCCATCCACCATCATGGCCGGGGCATGATCGCAGCATCCGAGACACACGATGGGCAACATGGTGAAGCGATCATCGGACGTGGTTTGGCCGTGTTCGATTCCAAGTCGCTCGCGCAGATGGGCCCGGATTCGCTCGTAGCCCATGATCCAGCAGCTCACGCTGTCGCAGACCATGACCACGTGGCGGCCGACCGGCCTGCGAAAAATCAGGTTGTAAAACGTGGCGATGCTGTCCACGTCTGTGGCGGACATGCCGAGGTGTTCCGCGATGTCGCGAACGCTCTCGTCCGAGACCCAGCCACGATGCCGTTGCACGATCTTGAGGGCGTCGATGCAAACCGCTTCGCGCTTCGGATAATGCTCCGCCTCGATCTCAATCTCTCGAATTTCTTCGGCTGTCAGCATGATCCCTTTTGTCACCGGTCAATGTCTGCAAGTACAAAATCCAGGCTGCCCAAAATAACCACCAAATCGGGAATCATCAGGCCCTGAGACAACAAAGGCAGGGTCTGTATGTGGGCGAAGGATGGTGTGCGGATCCGGGTACGGTAGGAAACCGTGCTGCCGTCGCTCACCATGTAATAGCCGTTATTTCCTTTTGTCGCTTCGATTGCGCCGAGCGCCTCTCCCACAGGCATTACCGGACCCCAAGTAACGCCCAGGAAGTGGGTGATCAAGGTTTCGATGTCGTGCATCGTGCGGTCCCTCACCGGAGGGGTGGCCAGAGGGTGATCTGATTTGTACGGACCCTCGGGCATGTTGATCACGCACTGCTCGATGATGCGCAGGCTTTGCCGCATTTCCTCGATGCGCACCGCAGCCCGGTCATAACAGTCGCCGTGTTGGCCCGTTGGGATGTCGAACTCGAAGTTGTCGTAGCCCGAATAAGGCTGCCGTTTACGAAAGTCCCAGTCCAGGCCGCAAGCGCGGAGGTTGGGACCGGTAACTCCCCACTCGACGGCTTCATCGACCGTGAAGCTACCGATCCCCTTTGTGCGCGTCTTGAAAATGAAGTTCCGGAAGTTCCGCATGACCGTCTTGTCGTATTCGACAAGGCGAGGTGGAAGGTACTTGATGAAATCCAGGAACATCTTCTCCCAGCCCTTGGGCAGGTCTGCGGCAACGCCGCCGATTCGAAACCACGACGGATGCATCCGCGCGCCCGTAATTGCCTCAACGATGCTGAAGGCGCGCTCACGATCGTAGAAGGTATAAAAGACGGGCGACATTTGTCCCACGTCCTGGGCGAACGTGCCATACCAGACCAGGTGGCTGAT
>QHPN01000119.1 GCA_003219115.1 Verrucomicrobiota bacterium
GGAGCCTTCGCGGCGGCGCTTCTTCTCGCGCCGGCGCAAAACACGGCCACCGCCCCTGCCTTATTGCGAAAATTGCGGCGCGCCGATGGCCGGACCTTTCTGCGCACAGTGCGGACAAGCCGCGGTCGACTACCGCCGCTCCATTCGTCATATCATTGCCGATGTTCTTGATTCCTTCCTGAATTGGGACTCGAAGTTTTTTGCAACGATCGGATGGCTGATTGTGCGCCCCTGGCATTTGACCAAGGAGTTCCTGGCTGGGCGCCGTGTGCGTTATGTGCACCCGTTGCGAGTTTATCTGCTCGTCAGCATCCTCTTTTTCTTTGTCGTCAACTACTGGGCGAAAGCGATTCATGCCGATCCGAGCAAACTGTCCGCCAATGACCGCGCCGATATTGCCGCTGAGCTCAACGATCCTGACATACCGCCGGAGGTGAAGGCCCGCATTCGGGACGCGCTCGACACGAAGGGCCTGACACAACCGGAAGCACAAAAGTCACCGTCACCTGCAGCGGCCGACACGCCACAATCAAGCATGACCGCTTCCCCTCAACAGTCGGTTACGTCACCGTCTCCGCCCGGCGATTTCGGACCAATGGTGCAATTCGACAAACAGCCTTCCACCGGATTCGAAAGGTGGCTGGAGCAAAGAGCCAAGGAAAAGATGGGGGAACATGGCAGCAAGATGGCCCTCTTTATCGCAACCCTGTTCAGCAACCTTCCCTACATGATGCTTTGCTGCATCCCGCTCTTCGCCCTCGTGCTCAAGGTTCTTTACCTGCGCAAACGCGTCTTCTACATCGATCATCTCGTTTATGCCCTGCACATCCACAGCTTCGCCTATCTCGGGATCATGTTGATCGTTCTCATCACCATCGGCTTGAATCGGTCGATCCCCGGCACTTTCGCCGGCTGGACCATCGCGGCGCTCTGGATCACCTTTGCCGCGCAAATTTTCCTGTCCATCCGCCGGGTTTATCGACAGGGCTGGTTCTTCACTGTCTTTAAATTTTTTCTCGGCGGCTTCGCCTACCTCATTGTCCTCACTGTTGCCCTTGCGACCACGTTCTTCATTACAATTGCATTGCCGTAATCAACCGCTCTGCTTCCGCAAGAGCCCTGTCGATCTTGTCAACATCACTTCCTGACCCCTGCGCGTTCTCCGGTCGCCCGCCACCTTTGCCACCCACAATCGGCGCGATCTCCTGAATCAATTTGTTCGCCTGAATTTTTGAGCTGAGCTCCTTGGGCACAACGGCAAGAAGCGCGACGCGCCCATTGGCCGCGCCTGCCAAAAAAATCGGTCCCTTAATTTTTGACTTAAGCGCATCACCGACGGCTTGAAGCAACTTTGCATCGGCATCCTTCACTTCGGCAACGACGTTGCTTTTCGCCGCATATATTGTCGCAAGTCCCTTCGCAATCTCAGCCGCGCGACCCTTCAATTGCGCCTCGCTCGCCTTCGCGCCCTTCTTTTCCCACTCACGAACGTCAGCCTCGAGCGTTTCGAGGTGCGCCGCGCGCAGGTCGATCGTGTCGAGCATCGCGTGGGTCTCCGAGTCCTCTTCAAAGACCGGCAATGCGGGCACATCGGATTTCTTGCGGGCGAGCATTTCAAATTTCTTCNNGCCTCTTCTTTCGCCCACTGCCGCGCCGCCTCTCCGGAGACCGCTTCAATCCGCCGAACGCCCGCCGCGATCGCTTCCTCGCGGACGATGCGGAATGACTCGATCTCGCCGGTCGCGCGCACATGCGTGCCGGCACACAGTTCCATCGAGTACCCATTCAGCGCCTTCGCGTCGCCACCAATCTGCACGACACGAACCAAGTCGCCGTACTTGTCCCCGAAGAATTGCTGAATATCCGAGCGCTTCTTTGCCTCGGTATATGGAATTTCTGTCCACGAAACCGGGGCGTTCTCGACAATTTTTTCATTCACCAGTTTCTCGACATCGCGCTTCTGGCCGGGTGTGAGGGCCGCGCTCGAAAAATCGAAAGTTAATTTCTCAGGCCCGACATAACTTCCCTTTTGCGTCGCATCCGGGCTGACCCGTTGATGCAACGCCCAATGCAAAAGATGCGTAACGGTGTGATGCCGTTCAACTGCGCGACGCCGATCGACATCGATCGAGATGCGAACCGCTTCGCCAGGCTCCGGTGCGCGGCCTTCCGTCAGGGCCGCACGATGAATAAAAACGTCACCGCGTTTCTGAGTATCAATCACGCGAAGCTGCCCGACTTCGGTGCGATCATGACCGGGAACGTGGAGCAAACCGTGATCGCCGACCTGTCCGCCCATCTCGGCATAGCAGGGCGTGCGATCGAGAACGATGTTAAATTCTTCCGCCTTCTGGCCGGGCAACACCGTTTCGATCACCGATTCGGTCTCAACAAAGTCGTATCCAAGAAATTTCGTTGGCGCGACCTGCAGATTCTCCGCTTCGACACTAATCGCTTCCTTTTTCTGGGCTTTGCGCGCGCGGAACCGCTGTTCGTCCATCAACTTCTCGAAACCCGCGACATCGACAGTGAATCCACGTTCACGGGCCATTAGTTCAGTCAGATCAAACGGGAACCCGTAAGTGTCGTACAGTTTGAAAGCGAATCTCCCCGGCATAATCACCCATCCGCCAAGCGGCGCTACTTTAGGGATATCTCGCTCAAGAAGTCCCATCATTTCGTTGAACTCCTCAATGCCCTTGTCCAGTGTTCTGTTAAAGGCCTCTTCCTCGCGCTTGATCGTTTCCTTTATTCGGGGCTGATTCGCCCGGACTTCAGGAAAGACGTCGCCCATTGTTTGCGCGACTACTCCAACAAGCCGAAAGAAGAACGGTTCGTGGAATCCCAGGGTGCGGCCATATCTTACCGCACGACGCAAAATCCTGCGTAAAACGTAGCCGCGCCCTTCGTTTGCAGGAATGATTCCATCTGAGACGGCGAAGCTCAGTGTCCGAATGTGATCAGCGATTACGCGGAACGCGACGTCGGTCTGGATCTGATCGCTCTCGCTTGTAGGGCGGTCGCTCCGGCTGCCTCCTTCTGGATCCGGCAAGCGATGCGCTTGCCCTACAGTTGGCAGGGTCGACTTGTATTTCTTGCCGCTCAGTTTTTCGATCTCATCAAAGATCGGGCGAAAAATATCCGTCTCGTAATTGGAAATCGTGCCGGAAAAATCAGTCAGATTCTTCGTCCCTTGAATGATCGCAGTCACGCGCTCGAAACCCATGCCGGTGTCGACGTGACGTTGTGGCAACGGCGAAAACGTCCCGTCGGCATTGGCGTTGAATTGAATAAAAACGAGGTTCCAGATCTCGATGCAGCGCGGATCGCCCGCGTTGACCAAACTTCCGCGGGTGTCGCCGTCCGGGGTCAGATCGACGTGCAATTCTGAGCACGGGCCGCACGGACCGGTATCGCCCATCATCCAGAAATTGTCGTTCTTGTTTCCGTTTACGATGTGAATCGCTGGATCAAGATCGGCATCGCGAAATAACCGTTCCCAGTGATCGTATGCCTCCTGATCGAACTCGGCCGGCTCGCCCGGAGCTGGCTTGTAAACGGTCGCATAGATTCGTTGCGCTGGAAATTTCCAGCGCTCCACCACCAGTTCCCAAGCCCATTCGATCGCTTCGCGTTTGAAATAATCACCAAAACTCCAGTTCCCGAGCATCTCGAAAAAGGTGTGGTGATAGGTGTCGAGGCCGACGTCATCGAGGTCGTTATGTTTGCCGCCGGCGCGAATGCATTTCTGGGTGTCGACCACCCGCGCGGGAGTCCATGACGGTTTTTGCTGGCCGAGAAAAATCGGCACGAACTGATTCATGCCGGCATTGGTAAAAAGGAGATTGGGCGCGTCGGGCAGGAGCGACGACGACGGCACGATGGTGTGCTGCTTTTCGCGAAAGAAATCGAGAAAACTTTGACGGATGTCGGCGCCAGTCATGATGCCGAAATTAAACGCGACATTTAGTAAGACGCGAATATTACCGCAATCCTGGGGGAAAATCACCGGGCACCCGGCCTACTCCGGGGTCATTCGCTTGCTCTTTATATCGAGGAATTTCGCCTGTTCTCCATTGGGCCGGATTGAACGAAGTCCTTCTCTAACTGATCTCGATCGGGTCCGGGCGAAATTCCGAATACTGGCGATCGTTGGAATCATAAGCGGGGTTGGTTGCGGCAGATTGCTCTGCCCTTATCCAACCAATTTGCTGGATTGTCTTCCCGGCAACTGATCTCGGGCCGTTCAGCGAGCTACATTTTGTGAGGCTCTGTCTTTTGCGGCAGTCCTTTCTGAAAACAAATCGGAATAAAGACAGGCGATCCCGGTCTTAGAAGAAAATGGCAACACCCGCAGGGGCGGCGTGCGGTGCCGGGATATTACGCCAACAAAATTGCTATGGCCTTGCCGTTGATAACAGCAGATGCTTCTCTGACCAAAGATTTTGAATCGAATCGGAAGATTGTGAAGTTCGTCGTAGTTAAGAAGCCCGAAGAACAACCGACAGAGGAGCTACTGCCTTTTGAAGAGGCGATGCTGCCTCATCTGGATGCCGCGCACAATCTAGCCAAATGGCTGCTGCGCAATGAAGAGGATGCGCAAGACGTCGTGCAAGAAGCATATCTGCGCGCCTTTAGGTCTTTTAGCGGATTCCATGGGACTAACGGTCGGGCTTGGTTGCTGACGATCGTTCGAAATACCTCATACACTTTGCTCAAGAAGAGACATGCGGTTGATCTGACAACGACTTTTGATGAAGAAATACATGCGACGGGGCATGAATCCGTGAATCCCGCGACACTTCTGGAGCATAGCGAAGACGCGCAACTAATTAAGGAAGCAATGGATGAATTGCCTGCGGAATTCCGCGAAATCTTGACGTTGCGACATCAGGAAGGTCTCTCCTACAAGGAAATAGCGGACATCGCGCAGATTCCGTCAGGGACCGTCATGTCGCGACTTGCCCGCGCGCGAGCCAAACTCAAGGAATGCCTGAAGGTTCGCATTGGTATGGAGAAATAAAATGAACTGCGAAGAAGCCATAAGACTGATGGATGGTTATTTGGATGGCGAACTGGATCCCATTACCAGCCAGGCGATCGAGCAGCATTTGCGAGACTGCGGTCGCTGTGATCAAGCCTACAAAACGCATGGTTCCCTAATTCGTGCGATTGCCAACGCGACTCCTTATTTCAAGGCATCGGTCGAGTTACGTGAGCGAATTCAATCCTCGTTGCGAGAAGGAACCACCGAGCAGCCGCTCCGAAATGGTGTGCGGGGAGCTCAGGTCCTATTCCATAAAAGGCAGCCGGAGTCGCGGCCCTCTCGTTGGGAGACACCGTGGAATTGGTTAGGTCTGGCCGCAGCGATCATTTTTGCTGCGATAATCGCTTTGAACGTGGTGCCCCGACTACAGCGACCAGGGGCCGATCAATTCCTGGCGACGCAACTCATCGCCAGTCACGTCCGCTCGCTGATGGCAAACCACCTCACGGACGTGGCTTCCTCTGACCAGCACACGGTGAAGCCATGGCTGGATGCAAAGCTCGATTTCGCACCTGCGGTGGTCGACCTTTCCGAGAAAGGCTTTCCTCTAATCGGTGGCCGTCTCGACTATCTCGATAATAGGCCGGTGGCGGCTTTAATTTATCAAAGGCGAAAGCATTTCCTTAATCTCTTTGTCTGGCCGGCCGGCTCCGATGCAGCCAGAGGGGCAAAGGCAATGACGCGGCAGGGTTATCAGCTTTTGCACTGGGTAGACTCGGACTTCAACTACTGGGTTGTCTCCGACGTTAACGGGGAAGAGTTGCAAGAGTTTAAGGAGCTTTTTGAAGAACAAGTCCCGCACCACTGACGTCGATTAAGACGTAAGGCCCTAGCGGCAGTGGAAGTAGTCCCACTGCTTTTCAATCACGTCGCTGGTCGTTCTTTGGCCCTTCCGTTCTTCGGTAGCTAACTGCCGCCGTTTCGTCGCTCCGACGCTGTTCTATTGCGCAATGGAATATTTCCCACCGCAACCGGTATAGCTAGTTGAAAGCAGTTTTATCAACCAACTAACGAGAACCTAACTACAGAAAGAACTAACATTATGTTCGCTCCCACTCTTGACGCTTCTTATGACGAGCCCGGCACGAAAGGAAGCCCAGTCGCATGCCGGTTCCTCAGGCAGTTGAATATGGGTAATCTGGCATGTGCCATGTTCGTTGCACTAGCGCTTCTGAGTAACACGCAGGGGAAAGATGCCGGACCGGGAAAGTTATCAGCACCGCGAGCTACAAAGACTGAGGTTGTTATCGATAACGCCAGCTTTTCGCCGCACACCATCGCAACCGGCAAAGATTTCGGGAATAAAATCAAATTGAATCAGTAGAGACAGGTGAAGGCAATTTTCCAAATCAAACCAACCTAAGCAGAAGCCTGATATTATGTCCGATTACATTTCTCACGACCACAATCATGACGGGATCGATCGCCGCGGCTTTCTTAAATGCATGGCCTGGGCCGGTACCGGCTTACTTTGGACTGTCAGCGGCGGCGTCCTGGCGTCGAAAACCCTGGCTGAAATTGCAAAAACGGGCGGCTCATTGCCTACTGCTACCGATCTCAGCTTTCTACAGGTCAGCGACAGTCACATTGGCTTCAGTAAAGAGGCGAACAAAGATGTCACCGCGACGTTTAAGATTGCGCTCGATCGCATCAACGCGTTGCCGAAGCCCCCATCTTTCCTCATCCACACCGGAGATATTACTCAGCTCTCGAAGCCTGAGGAGTTCGACACCTTTGATGAGGTATTGAAAAGCTGCCGAACCAAGGACGTCTTTTACGTTCCGGGAGAGCATGACGTGCTTAGTGACAATGGGAAGCTCTATCGCGATCGATATTTGAAGAGCGTAGAAGGCAAAGGCTCTGGCTGGTACAGTTTCAACAAAAACGGAATCCATTTTATTGGTCTGGTTAACGTCCTGAACCTCGAAGCCGGTGGTTTGGGACAGCTCGGAGACGAGCAGCTCGAATGGCTTAAGAACGACGTCAATGATCTCGGGACCAGCACGCCGATTGTGGTCTTCGCACACATCCCTCTCTGGGCGGTTTATCCGCAATGGGGCTGGAGCACGAGCGACAGCGAACAAGCCCTGGGATATTTGAAACGGTTTGGCTCAGTAACGGTGCTGAACGGTCACATCCACCAAGTGCTCCAAAAGGTCGAAGGAAACGTTACTTTTCACAGCGCCATGTCGACCGCCTTCCCTCAACCGGCACCGGGAACTGCGCCGTCGCCGGGTCCGATGAAAGTCCCGGACGAAAAGCTTCGCAGCGTGCTTGGCCTAACCAGCGTTCAATACCGGCACGGCAACAACGCTCTTGCCATCGTCGATTCCAACCTCAGCTAGCCCCATTCAACTATGACAACCATTAGACTCAAAAATAAACTAGCGGCACTATTGTGCGGCATCACTCTTCTGAATCTCCCGTTTTTAGTGCGAGCTAACGAGATGAAGGACACAGCTGGTGACTCCGGCGGCAAAGCAACTCAGATAGAGATTAAGGATTTCCACTTCAATCCTCAGACCTTGACCGTTAAATCCGGCGAGAAGGTGACATGGATCAACCGGGATGACGAACCGCACACCGTCGTCAGCGTTGAGAAGCAATTTAAGAAATCGCCGCCGCTCGACACTGACCAAGAATTCACGATCACGGCGGGCGCTCCCGGCACTTACACCTATTTTTGCTCAGTTCACCCGAAGATGACCGGTACGATCGTGGTCGAAAAGTCGTGACGCCCGATTGCCACCCGACGCAGTCTTTTCAAGCGGCCAAACTAATGACACTATTTCTCGGAGTTTCCGCGAACGCATTCGATCTCAAGGCCGCGCTCCTGGCGGGACACGCGCAGCATCCGGTCATCATTCATTTTCCGATCGCACTCTTTATCGCAAGCGCTGTCTTTGATGTCCTGGCCATCTGGCGCAAACAGGCGGTTCTTGCCTCGGTCGCTTATTACAATCTCGTCGGTGCCGCGGCGACCATCCCGTTAGCGATCGCCACCGGTCTGGGAGCGTGGCGGTGGCAACTTGAAGGCGCCGCCCTGAAAGGCAACTTAAGGTTGCATCTGATCTGTGCGCTGACTTCCGCATCGTTAATCTTCATTCTCTGCTGGATGCGCTCGCGTCTACGTGGCAAGAGCATTTCGCCAGGCAGAGCCTACGTCGCAGTGACCTTGCTGGCGCTGATGGTGATCTTACTCACCGGCCATCTTGGTGGAATCCTGAGCGGCGTGGAAACGCCCTAATAAGTAAACCTTAAGCCCAACCGGGACAGGACAACACGCCTATTGCACCTGGACTTTGTAAAAACGCGCGCCGTTATCCAAAGCGCCCTCCATTTGCCCGGCTACGGCGTGGCTCCCTCCATCGCGAATAAAAGCGAGTGCGCGGACTATTTCTCTTCGTCCAATTTCGCCTTCACCGCCGCTTCAATTTCCTGGTAGAGTTTCGGATCGGATTTGAGCGCCTCCTTGGCGGCGTCCCGGCCCTGGGCGAGTTGAGTGCCTTTGTAGTTCAACCAGGAACCGCGTTTCTCGACGATCTGTTTCTCCAGCGCGAGATCAAGAAGCGCGCCCGTTGAGGAGATCCCCTCGTTATACATGATGTCGAACTCGGCTTCGGTAAACGGCGGCGCGACTTTGTTCTTCACCACCTTGACCCGGGTGCGGTTGCCGGTGACGACGCCATCAGCCTGTTTGATCGCGCCGATGCGGCGAATATCAAGGCGGACGCTGGCGTAAAACTTCAAGGCTTTGCCGCCCGGTGTCGTTTCCGGATTCCCGAACATGACGCCGATTTTTTCGCGGATCTGATTTGTGAAAACGCAACAGGTCCGCGCTTTCGAGATCAGGGATGTGAGTTTACGCAAGGCAGCACTCATCAGACGCGCTTGCGCGCCGACGGTAGTATCACCGATCTCGCCTTCCAGCTCCGCTCTTGTGACCAAAGCCGCGACTGAATCGACTACAATGACGTCGAGTGCATTGGAACGGATAAGAGTTTCGCAGATGCGCAGCGCTTCTTCACCGGAACTGGGCTGGGACACGAGCAAATCATCAAGGTTAACGCCGAGCTTCCTCGCATACTGCGGATCCAATGCGTGCTCAACGTCAATGAATGCGGCGAGACCGCCGCGTTTCTGCGCCTGCGCAATGACGGTAAGCGTCAACGTCGTTTTCCCGGATGATTCCGGGCCGAAAACTTCTACAACGCGTCCCCGGGGAAAGCCACCGACCCCGAGGGCTCGATCGATCAAAATGTTGCCGGTCGGAATGACGTCGATATCGACGATTTTTTCGTCGCCAAGGCGCATGATGGCGCCGTCTCCGTAATCCTTGGCGATCTGTTGAATGGCGAGATCGAGATTTTTGTTGCGAGCGGCGATCACCTTATCTTCGCCGGTTTTTTCTGCGGTCTTAGCGGGCATAAATTTAGTCTTTAAGTAGGCGGCAACATGGGATTCGCCAAGCAGAAAAGCAGGGAGAATGAGATTTTTGAAAAACCAGGGGGGAACGCGATTCAACGCCATTCCGGCTCGGACCGCGTCCCAAAACCTTATAGAACCTGCCAACACATCTCATAGCAATGAGCGGCGGTCTCCGACCGCCGTTTGGTTTCGGTCGGCAGTTAGAAACTGCCGCTCCTTGATTCGCGCGCGTCCGGCGTGCGCTCCTCAGACAAAAAGCAAAAGGCCGCGCACAATTCAGTGCGCGGCCTTTGGAAATCTACGCTTCTCTTGCGCTTAGCTGACTGTGATCTTGCGGGGTTTCACCTCCTCCGCTTTCGGAAGCGTAAGCGTCAGAATCCCCTGATCCATCCGAGCCGAGATCTTTGAAGTGTCGATGCTGGGATCGAGCTCGAAGCCGCGCC
This sequence comes from Verrucomicrobiota bacterium, assembly GCA_003219115.1. GTDB lineage: Bacteria > Verrucomicrobiota > Verrucomicrobiia > Chthoniobacterales > UBA10450 > AV69. The sequence goes on from QHPN01000119.1 coordinate 9,919, forward strand.
GGAAATTCTCCGGGCGCGATTCGCGGTGGATCAATGTTCCTTCGATCTGCGCCAAAGACCGCCGGCCAGTGATCGTTAGTTCATTGTTCTCGACCGAGATTTCCAGCCCTTCCTTGTTCACTCCGGGCATCTCCACCTTCAAGAGATAGGCATCGGTATCCTCGACTACGCTCGCGAGCGGGGTCACTAATTGTTCAGCTCGGCGCTGATCGGCGTTACGATTTTCGCGAACCAATGTTTCCATAAATAGTTTCCTCCCTAAATGAATCAGGCGACGTCGACCTTGATTTGCTTCGGCTTCGCTTCCTCCGCCTTCGGCAGAGTGACCGTCAGAATACCGTCACGGTAATTAGCCATGACTTTATTCGCGTCGACCTGTGTCGGCAGCGAAACGCTGCGGCGGAATTTGCCGACGTAGCGCTCAGTGCGCTCAGCTTTTTCCCCTTCCGGAGTCTCACTCTTGCGTTCGCCAGCGATGGTCAGCATTCCGTCCTGCAAGGAAATCTCGATGTCTTCCTTGCGCATACCAGGCAACTCGACCCGGGCGACGACGTTGTCGTTATTTTGGTAAAGGTCGAGTGCGGGCGACCAACCGCTAAAAAGTTGCGATTGCCGGCCGAAATTCGACCAGAACGGCATCTCAAACAGGGTATCCAGCTCGTCACGCAGATTGCTCAAGCGATCGAATCCGCTGAAGGCCAGCGTTTGAGGTGGTTGATATCGGATAATGCTCATATGTGTTGAATTCCTTCCAAATTGTTTTCCAAAAGATCTTTAGCTTGGAAGATGCCAGTTGCAGTCGGAAATCATAAGCTACTATTTGCAAGGAAATTGTGTACTATATATGACCTGTGAACACGCAAAATCTGGGACATTATTGCACAGTGCAGCACCCTCGCTTTCCCATGCGCGCGCCAGTACGACCCAGATACTTGCCGGGGGTTGCGGCTGCTCCCGTTAATCATACCTTCAGCTCGTGCCGCCACCGCAACTGCACGAAAAATTCATGCGAGCTGCCCTTGCCGAAGCGAAGAAGGGGCTGGGAAAAACGAGCCCGAATCCCGCTGTGGGAGCCGTCCTCGTTAATGGCAATCGCATCATATCGCGCGGATATCACCGGCAGGCGGGCGGCGATCATGCGGAAGTTGATTGCTTGCGAAAATTAGCGGGGCCAATTCCGCCCGGCGCGATTCTTTATGTGACGCTCGAACCATGTTCAACGCGCGGACGGACTGCACCGTGTGCGAATTACATCATTGAACGCAATGTTCGCAGCGTCGTCATCGGCACCATTGACCCAAATCCGCAACATCGCGGGCGCGCCGTCGAACTTCTACGCGCTGGCGGGGTCGATGTTGCCACTGGCATCCTGGAACAGGACTGCGCCCGACTTAATGAAGCCTTCAACAAATGGATCGTCGCCGGCGAACCATTCGTAATCGCGAAGTGCGGGATGAGCCTGGATGGTCATCTAACGCGACCGCCGGGGGAATCGCAATGGCTTACTTCGGAATCGTCGCGCGCTCATGCACACAAGCTTCGAGCGGTCGTCGATGCCATCATTGTTGGAGCCGAGACAATCCGCCGGGATAATCCGCGTCTCACTGTCCGCCGCGGATCGCGACGCGTTCAACCATTGCGAGTGATTCTGACAAAATCGGGTCGGATTTCGCGGACCGCAAAAGTCTTTTGCGATTCAAACCGGGATCGCACCTTGATATGCCGGGACAAATCCTTGCGCTCGGTCCTGCGCGATCTAGGCCGGCGGAAAGTCACGAGTGTGCTAATTGAAGGCGGTGGTGACGTCCTGAGCCAGGCGTTTGATCAAAGATTAGTCGACAAAGTCCAAATCTATATCGCGCCGATTTTCACCGGCGGAAATGTCTTCGCTTTTGGAGGTAAGGGTGCCCCTTCCACAGAACATTCCCTGCGATTGCAATCACCGCTTTACCAGCGAATCGGCGAGGATATTTGCGTCACTGGTTATCCGAAGCCCCCGAGTTAGTGGGTCGGCGAATAATAGCGCAAAACTTTGCGCCTCCTGCTCGGTTAAATCATCGAGGAGGAGGTGGAGGAATGAAAAAGTTCATGATCATCGCGCTGCTCGCGATTGGCTTCATTATGCTAACTGCGCCTAAATCGAACGCTGGTGTTTCGATCGGCATCGGCTTCGGATTTCCAGTCTACGGATACCCGGCTTACTACCCGTACGGCTACGGTTGTTATCCATATAGCTACTACCCCTATGGGGCGCCGTATTACCGACCGGTTGTCTATTATAGCAGCGTGTATGGGCCTTATTATTGGTGGCACGGCCAGCGGGTGTACGTTCGGCACCGCCATTTCCGGCATTAAACGCCCTGGCCATAATCGCGGACACGGTCCGATCCCGTGTCGCGGAAGAATTCGCTTTAGCCAGCCCCTAACGACCCAAAAGATTAAAGCAGCAGCGTGTCGTCACTATCGTCATCGTTGACCAGAACATCCAGATCGGCAACGAGCTCCGAGTCCTGGATTTCTGCGGAGGCGAAACCGCGTTGAGATGATCGGGCCTGATGATGCAGCATTTGGAATGTGAATGCCGTAATCGCGACGACAGCGGTGGCTGACAGCGCTGGAACCAGTCGACGCGGACTGAACCAGGCAAGCAGACCTTGTCCCATTTCGGACTGGCTGCGAACACCGCGGACAACGTTACGGGCAAAAAACGGCGAGGGTGTCGGCCCTTTTGACCGGCTGAGCAAATCCCAGAGTTGCGGATCTTCGTCGCGATTCATGCCCATCAAATTTAACTAGAAATCTTCCCAAAAGTTTCGACCATAAGCCACTTCTTAATGAAGTCGCCAGTCAACGGGCGATTAAGATTAATCGTACGTGTTTAGCGTTGCCGGGTTTCCTTCTTCAATGACAAAAAACCGCTGAAGCTGCTGGCGTTCGCTCAGGCGTCTAAAGCAGGGTGTTAATGATAGGGGCAATCGACGTTAAACACATACGGTTAATCGCCCCTACCTATGCGGTTATAAATCCTGTCCAGCCTGTGGTCTCTTAGACCTCGGCGGCGTCGAGGAAGCCCTCCAACTGCCGGATGCGAGTAGGATGTCGCATTTTGCGCAAGGCCTTGGCTTCAATTTGCCGTATCCGCTCACGAGTCACCCGGAATTGGCGGCCTACTTCTTCGAGGGTCCGACTATATCCATCAACCAATCCAAAGCGTTGCTCCAGAACCTGCCGCTCTCGTTCGGTCAGTGTTTCGAGGACGTCTTTGATTTTTTCCTTCAACAGTACAATCGCCGTGACATCACTTGGATTTTCCGCGCCTTTGTCCTCGATAAAATCACCAAAATTAGTCTCCTCGCTCTCCCCCACTGGTGATTGCAATGAGATCGGTTGCTGCGCCATTTTCAAAACTGCTCGGACGCGATCGACCGGCAGCAGAATTTCCTCGGCGACTTCCTCCGGAGTTGGCTCCCGCCCATATTCCTGGACCAGCTGTTTCTGCACCCGCATCAATTTGTTGATCGTCTCGATCATGTGCACTGGGATGCGAATGGTGCGGGCCTGATCGGCGATGGAACGGGTAATCGCCTGACGAATCCACCACGTGGCGTAGGTAGAAAATTTATAGCCACGGCGATATTCGAATTTCTCGACCGCTTTCATCAGCCCCATGTTGCCTTCCTGGATGAGGTCGAGAAACGAGAGGCCGCGGTTGGTATATTTTTTTGCAATGGAAATGACAAGTCGCAGATTGGCTTCCACCATTTCCGTTTTTGCCCGTAACGCTTTGCGCAGCCACAATTTCAGAGCCTGATAATGCTCGACATATTCGTCGGCAGTAAGCCAGGCCCCGCATTCCAGGTCCTCCAGCTTGGGTAACTGCTTGCGACGCACTTGATCCAGTTTCGGAAGATCCGATTTCAGCGCCATCAACAGGGCAAAATGTTGATCGGCCAGATGCACGAATTCTTCGGTGACTTTTTGTTTAAAATAGAATCGCGGATAAAGCCGTTGCAGGCCATTGACTGAACGTTGGAAAGTTTTCGCCCGCGCCTTTGCTGTGCGGGAAGTTGCTTCGCGCATCTGAGCATATTGCTGTGTCGTGGTTTCAGCCAGTTTCTCGATTTTCTGGCACAAACGGGGCAGCATTTTTAAGTAGCGCTCGCGACTCTCGATTTTCTTATCGAGAATAACGCGATCGAAGCGTTCGTGGCCCTCCGCTAATTTTTGGGCAAGATCGAGATGCGCCCGGGCGGTAAAACCAAAACGATTGATGTGCTGCTGGACCAGATGCTCGGCCTCTTCGATCCGCTTTGAAATTTGCACTTCCTGTTCGCGGGTGAGCAGTGGCACCTGCCCCATCTGCTTAAGATACATCCGCACCGGATCGTCCAGAATCTCGAAGCGACTCTCGGGTTTCTCTTCTTCCTCTTCCTCTTCGCTTTCTTTCTTGCCTTCCTTGTAACGATCGACCTCCGAGGCTTCGATGATGTCGATCTCCATTTTCCGGAGCTGGGTCAGGATCGCATCGAGCTCATCCGCGTCCGTCACTCCTTCGGGCAAAACGTCATTGAGATCGTCGAAGGTCACGTAACCCTGTTCCTTCGCCAGTTTGGCCAGCTCCCGGATACGGCCTTGTAAATCGTCGGACGCGATGTTGAGCCGATTGCTGCCTTCAGCTTGCTGAGCGATTACTACTTTTTCCGACACCATCAGCTGTGTCTTGCGCGGCCGTCCACGCTTTCGCGCAACGACTGGCGGTGCACTGGTTTTTAATTTCCGCTGCGGCGTTGAATTGGGCCGTGAATTGTTGCCGGAGTGACGCTGCCCCGCACACTTCGTTTTGATTTCTTGGCCACGGGGAAAGCCTCAATACTTCGCAACCGCGGGAATATCCGAAATGTTAGGGCTCGTGCGCACGGGCTGGCGAAAACCGGGGAACGTCGCGGAGTTGGCCCCGCAGGTCAAGGACTTGTTTCTGGAGTTGCATAATTTCCCCAGTGGTCAGATTTGGGAGGCGCAGCCGGCTCTCCGCCGCATCCAATTCCCGCCGCAAGATCGCCTGTTGCAGGCCACTCCACCAGCCACGCACCACTGCAGCCGGGTTGGCCGGTATTTTTTGCAAGAGCCAGCCCGAGACAAGCGACTCCTCAGAGGGCGTCAGAGTTGTTTGAAACAAATTGAGCGATGCCGGATCACTCGGCCTGACATCGGCTTCGAGAATTTTTATCAGCAAATCCGCGCCCGGAACATTCGCCAACACATCCCGCCAATTTTGTTCGAGCAGGAAGGCAAATGCCTCTTCATCACGCAGGGCAAGCAGACAAAGCATGGCCACATCGTGCGACGGAGCTGCGACGGGCTGCCCCACTCTTGAGACCGAAGCTACCGCGCGATTATGTTCGCCGCGCTTCACCAAGGTTTCGAAGTCCCCAACACGAATGCTGAGCCGCGCGGAAATCTTGTTCATTACTTCCCCGCGCATCATCGGGTCGCGGACGCGTGCGACACTCGCGGCTAGCTCACGAGCTACCTGCATCTTGATCGAGAGGGAATTCAAATCGCTAGTTGCAGCCTTCTTCTCAATCCAATAATCAAAAAAGTCCGGCGCAGCAACGACCAGTTCATCGAATTTCTGCCGGCCGGATTTTCGCACCAGTGAATCCGGATCCTCACCTGCGGGCATCGCTACTACCCGCACCACCAAGTCGTTTTGCAACAACGCCTCAAGCGAACGTTCGGCCGCATTTTGCCCGGCCGTATCGGAATCAAAACAGAGCACTACTTCGCGAACGAACCGCTTCAGGACATGCGCCTGCTGTTCGGTGAAAGCTGTTCCCTGCGGTGCGACCACATTCTGAATTCCCGCCTCAAAAAGTGTAATTAGATCGAGTTGCCCTTCGCAGACGATCGCGCAGTCGGCATCGATCAGCGCTCGTTTCGTTTTGTGCAATCCAAAAAGGACGTGGCCTTTGCGAAAGAGCGCGGTCTCCGGCGAATTAATATATTTTGCCGCGGTCGCATCACTGGCGAGAACACGTCCGGAAAAGGCGATGACTTCGCCGACGTCATTGCAGATTGGAAACATGAGACGCCCACGAAAACGATCATAGAATTCACCCTCACCGCGTTCTTCATCACGTCGCTTCACCAGCCCGCTCGAGAGCAATTCCTGCCGGCGATATCCTTCCTTGCTCGCCCACTGGCAAAACGCATCCCAACTTTCGGGTGCGTAGCCGAGTTTCCATGATTTGGCGACCTCGCGGTTGATCCCACGGGTCTTCAAATAATCGCGCGCGGTCCCGCCCGCATCGCGTTTCAGTAAATTTTCGTGAAACCATTCCGCCGCTTCGGCGTGCAGGCGCAGCAACAAACGCCGTGCTTGATGCTGCTGCGTTTCATCCTCGCTGAGGCGTTCTTCGACAATCGTGAACCCGACCCGCGCCGCCAGTTTGTGCACTGCGGAGGGAAAATCGACATGCTCATAATCCATGACGAAGCGGAAAACGGTGCCCCCCGCTACGCAGCCGAAACAATGAAAGGTCTGGCGTTGCGGACTGACGGTGAACGACGGCGTTTTTTCCTGATGAAACGGACAGAGTGCCTTAAAACTTGCACCCGCCCGCTTCAGCGGAAAATAAGTTCCTATCACTTCCACGATATTGTTCGCGGCCGCGACCTGCTCGATTGTCTCCGACGGAATCGCCATCTTTTTTGCTCGTTCCAGCGTGTTTGCCGTGGCAAGCTTAGCGCGTGAGCAGCCGCTTCCAAATGTTCCGTAAAATCGCGCCAGCCTTGCTATTTGTCGTGGCGATCGGGCCCACCGCGCAGGGACGCGAAATTATTCGTAAAGGCGACACTGTCATCGTTCCACTGAAAGGCGAGGTTTCCCCAGCGCTGCATCTTTTTGTCCGACGCGGACTCAAACTGGCGGAGTCGGCCGAAGCCAGCGCAATCGTGATTGAAATGAATACGTATGGCGGGCGCTTGGATTCTGCAGAAGAAATCACCAGCGCGCTCAATCGCGTCACCATCCCCACCTATACTTACATCGATTCAAATGCGGGATCGGCCGGGGCGCTCATTGCTCTTGCTACCAAACATATTTATATGGCGCCGGTCAGTGCCATCGGGGCTGCCGCACCGGTCCTTTCCACCGGGCAAGACCTGCCCGAGACAATCCGGGAGAAAACGATCTCCTATTGGTCGGCGCTCGTCCGCAACATGGCCAGTCAAAACGGGCACAACCCGGATGTCGGTGAGGCCTTCATGAACAAGGACAAGGAAGTCAAAATCGGCGACCGCGTGGTGCACGCGAAAGGTTCGCTTCTCACTTTAAACGCTAAGGAGGCAACTGAGATGATAAACGGGAAGCCGGTCCTGGCAGATGGAATCGCGCAGTCCATCGATGACCTTGCAAAAAAAGCGAAACTTGGCGGCCAGCTTGTTCGGTTACAACCGACCGGATTCGAACAATTCGCTTTTTGGATCACCGCGCTTGCGCCGTTGCTTTTGCTTGTTGGGATCGTTTGCGCTTATCTCGAATTTAAGATTCCAGGCGCGACTTTGCCCGGCATCATTGCCGGAACTTG
>QHPN01000120.1 GCA_003219115.1 Verrucomicrobiota bacterium
CCAAGAGTGAAAAGGCACAGCAAGCACACGAAAACCTTGAGCACCTGCAGCACAAATCGACCGGGGATGCCATAAAGATCGCGAAATTCTATGACAAGAAGAAGGCGTATCGCGCGGCTGTGATTTACTACAATGAAGTGATTCACGAGCAACCGGGTTCAGCCGCGAGCGCAGAAGCGCAGAAACGCGTTGACGAAATTCGCGCGAAAGTCGGCCCGACCGCCCTTCAACCCGCCGTCGCCGTGTCAGAACAAAAGAAGAAGCAGGTGGCATCGCGCGGGTCCGGCAACACCCGCCCGGCCTTCCGCAACAGCGACG
>QHPN01000121.1 GCA_003219115.1 Verrucomicrobiota bacterium
CGAGGTTCTCATTACCAACAGCGTGATCAAACAACTGCAGCAGGACGGCACTTACAGGATCGCTAATGAGAATAATGCTGACGCTGTTTTAAAGGCTGAGATTACCGAAATCAGCCGCGCGCCCGCGCGATCGGTGCGCGGAAACGTCCTTGCCACGACTGAGTTCAATCTCACCATGCATGTGAAATATAAACTGGAAACCCCGAGCGGCACGGCCCTCATGCCTTCAGGAGAAGTTGTCGGGACCACCAGCTTTTTCGTCGGGACCGATGTTACGACCGATGAGCGACAGGCCCTGCCGCTGGCAGCGGAAGAGCTCGCAACCCATCTCGTCACCCAGCTAAGCGAAGGCTGGTGAGTCTTCATGAAAGGCGAGGAACACCTGTGGGGAGTCCTCAACGACAAGCTCGATACGCTGCGCGCCACCAATCAAATGGCGGAAGCGATCCGAGTCGGCCAAAGCGCGCTGGAAATAGCAAAGCGCAGCTTCGGCGCGGCTGACATTCGGCTGGCACAAAGCTATGAGAAACTAGGACTGTTGCACGAGCAAAACGACGATCGCCCTGGGGCCAAGGCTTATCTGATAAGCGCTCATCGCATTCTGGCGCGGCTGCAGCCGACCGACGGCCAAGCTATTTTCCAGTCTTCTCGACGACTCGGTCAGCTTTGTAATCAGCTTGGTCAGAGCGAAGAAGCGATCGATTTTTATGAGCAGGCCATTGCGGCCGCTCCGCAAATCCCCGAATTACCCTTCTCGGATCTCGGCGCGTTGCTGAACAATGTTGCCCTCATCTGCCGCAAAGCCGGCCGCGCCGCAACCGCCGAGCCATACTACTTGCGTTCTCTCCAAATTTACGAGAACCAACTCGGGCCGCAACATCCCGATGTCGCAGCAGTCCTGAATAATCTCGGTGTTTTTTATACCAACGAAAAGCGATTCACGGAAGCAGAGCAGATCCACTTACGCGCTCTCGCCATCCGTGAAAAAGCATTTCCTTCGAACCATCCAGACATCGCCCAATCAAAATGTAATCTTGCGGTAGTTTACCATTCCCGAGGCGAGTATGATCGAGCTTCAGAACTTTATCGCGCGTCGCTCCAGACATGGGAGGACGCCATGGCCAAACCACCCGAAGAATATGAAGTGGTGGCGGCTAACTATGCCGATCTTCTCCGCTCGCTGGGCAAAGCGCGTAAAGCGCACGCGCTGGAAAGCCGGGCGCGCAAAAAACGTCGCGGTTGATTGCGGTTGCACCGCTCCCGCATATAAGTCAGCTTCCCCCGCCAATTTTTTCAGCTCACGTGGCGGAACCGGCAGACGCGTACGGCTCAGGACCGTATGGGGCAACCCGTGGAGGTTCGAGTCCTCTCGTGAGCAGGGCCTAATCGACCGACGGCCAGAGCAATCGACCGACGGCCAGAAACACCTGAATCGTTGCTCTCGTAACGGCATGAGACTGCGTAATGCAGCCTTTTGAGCACGTTAGCGGGTAGCCGCCGGCCGGGTTTTCACGGCGCTTCGACACCTTCGGCGGGATTCTTGCTTTATGAGAGCCTGCTTATGAAAGTTTCCGTCGTTATCCCCTGCTATAACGAGCGAGATACGGTCGCTGAAATTGTTTCCGCCGTTCGGACCGCCCCCTTGCCGGACATTGAGATCATCGTGGTTGATGACGGTTCAACCGACGGCAGCCGCACAATTTTGAAACGCAATGTCGAGCCCATCGCCGATCGCGTCATTTATCATGGCGTTAATCGGGGGAAAGGCGCAGCTTTGCGCAGTGGTTTCGCCGCCGCCACGGGCGATATCGTTCTCGTCCAGGATGCCGACCTCGAATATAACCCGGAGGAATACCCGCGCTTGCTCGAGCCAATTCTGAGCGGAAAAGCCGACGTCGTTTTCGGTTCCCGATTCATGGGCGGGCGTCCGCGTCGGGTCGTTTATTTCTGGCACATGGTCGGGAACAAATTGCTGACCTTGTTCTCCAACATGTGCACAAACGTCAACCTTACCGACATGGAAACCTGCTATAAGGCATTCCGCGCATCGGTCCTGAGGAACATCGATTTGCGTGAAGACCGATTCGGTTTTGAACCCGAAATCACTGCCAAAGTCGCGCGCGCTCGTTGCCGCATTTACGAGGTCGGTATCTCCTATGATGGCCGGACATATGAAGAAGGAAAGAAGATTACCTGGCGCGATGGGATTCGGGCTTTCTACGCCATCATCAGGTATAACTTCTTCGCTCGTAAATCGACCGCGGTTTTCTCTAACGAGAACTCGGCCAGTGAATCGGCCGATACGGTTGGGCTGGGCCCGCGACTGAAGCATTCCTGAATGACGTCCCGCTGGTCTTACGGCCGCATCGCTCACCTGTTGTTGTGGTGCGGCCTGGCGGTGGCGTTAGTAACAGTAAGCATCCCCAAGATTTATTCCGGCGCCACTGAATACCCGCTTCGGCCCGGCGGCGCGCTTCATACCACCGACAGCTACTTGAAATTTGCCACCGGGACAGAAGGTGCGTCGAAGAACTTAATTTCGATGTTTGAATCGATGCCCATGTCTAAACCAATTGTCATCTTTATCCACAAGGGCGATGCGTTCAGTTCCGGTCTGGGGATGACGACGGCATATCTCGCGTCGCCGCATCCGGTCCGTTTATGCGAAATCGACGGAACACATCCGGACAATGAACTATCCCTAATCAATCCGGACAAGGTCGTGGCAGTAGTTTTCTGTCGCCTTACCCGGCCTGCTTGGCTGCCGCCCGGCAAAGTGTTCGGCTCGGGACTGGAAATAGTGTCAATACGGGAAAAGAGATGAATGCGCTCGGTCTTTTCGGCGCATTCGGAACGTTGTTCGCCGCAGGTTACGGTTTGCTGGCTTTGCTCGTTCGTCGTTCCTTACAGTTGAGTCTTGCTGAACAAATCGCGTTCTCGTGGCTGTTTGGAACGGGGGCGGTTTCTTTGCTCCTGTGGGTCTTCGGTTTTTTTGCTAACGGCCTCCTCCTGCAGGGGCTAGTCAGCGTTGTTTGCATTTCGCTTGGGATGGTCGGCTGGAAATTGAAAACGCCATCGCAGATTCGCAGGAAACCAAGGTGGTTCGAAGTTGTTCTTACCGCGGTCATCACCATCGAAATTGCGATCGTGTTTTACCTTTCCTTTGTACATACCCTGGGCTGGGATGGGTTGCTTAATTGGGAAATCAAAGCGCGCTACGCCTTCGCCAATGGCGGCGTGCTTCCGGCCGCTTATTTCAGCGATAGCGGCCGTGCTTTCAGTCATCCGGAATACCCTCTCGCTATTCCGTTCACCGAGTTGTGGCTTTACCTCTGGCTCGGTGAATCCAACCAATTTTGTGCGAAGACAATCTTTCCGACATTTTACCTTGCAGGAACATTTCTGCTTGCCGCCTTTGCTGTGCGTCTGAGCAGAAGAACATGGCTCGGATTACTTATGGCGGCGCTTCTGTTCTTTGTTCCGCAAATCACCGTCGAGGCCGGGTGCGCGAGCGCGGGCTACGCCGATTTCCCGCTGAGCGTTTTTTACCTGGCCGCGGCCGGATGTCTATATTGTGTGGTCGAACAAGGCAACGATGTCTTCTTCCGCCTCTACGCCGCGTGTTTGGCCCTGTTGCCATGGGTCAAGCGCGACGGTCTTATTTTATGGATAGTCGCAGCGGCTTGCGGTGTCTTGGTCATTTTGCGGGCAAGAAAGCCCCCTTTGTCATCCTTGGCATTCCTGCCCGGGATCGTAATCATTTGTGCGTGGCGTCTTTATCTGAACGCCACCCATGCACTCCAGGCGGCGGATTTCTTGCCCTTCAACCCGGAGACGTTTCGTACCCACCTCAACCGTGCGCTGCCGCTGCTTTCCGCGCTTGTAGCCGAATTCTATAGCCTTCCTACATGGAGTCTGTTTTGGTTTACTGTCGCCGTTGCCTTCCTCTATTCATTGCCTCGGATGCGTGACCCGGGTGTTGTTGCCCTAGTCGTCGCCCTGATTGCGCCCATCGTTTTGTATTTGTCGCTCTATCTTTTCAGCAGCTGGCCAAACTATCTTGACCATGTTGGTCTTTCGATCAGTCGCCTGCTTATGCAGGTCGTGCCCGTAGGATTTCTGCTCATCGTTCTCGCGGTTTCTCGGCGCCCGGAGAAACATCCGCAGCAAGTGGAGATGCCTAATCGTGCCACTTGCGCGATGGCGCGTTCCGAGCGAACGGCCGTGGTTGAGCTCGCCTGAAGAAACTGCCTTGGCGCGTGATCCGGAAATCGTTCGGGAAATGTTTGATCGTGTCGCCCGGCGATACGACCTCGCGAACCATCTGCTAAGCTTTGGGTGCGATTTCTCCTGGCGCAGACGGGCAGCTGAAATCGTGGCTAGCTGGAATCCGGCCTGCGTCCTTGATCTTGCGACCGGCAGCGGCGATCTCGCACTCGTGATCCAACGCAAATTATCAACTGCCCAAGTCGTGGGGCTGGATTTTTCCAATGCCATGCTCGCGCTGGCCCGGCGCAAGGGAGTTCGTTATCTTATTGCCGGCGATGCCGTCCAATTGCCGTTAGCAAACCAATCCTTCGACGTAGTAACAGTCGCGTTCGGTTTGCGAAACATGCGCGATCGGGGTGAGGCATTGCGCGAAATGCGGCGCGTCCTTACCTCCACTGGACATCTGCTTGTTCTGGATTTTTCTCTGCCGCAACATCCGATCTGGCGTTCCCTCCATCAATGTTATCTGCACCGAATCATGCCTTTCGCTTCGGCGCTGATTACGCACGAAAGAAAAGCCTACCAATATCTTGGCGCTTCCATCGAAAATTTCCCCAGCGGCGCTGCCATGTGCGACTTGATCGAGGCCAACGGTTTTAAAAATGTCGTCGCTGAACCACTTACTGGCGGAATTGTGACTATTTATACCGCCTAATCAGCCGCTCATCCCGAGCGTAGCGTAGCGAAGTCGAGGGATCCCGCTGCGTCACCATAAAGCTCCAATTAGCTGATTGCGCTTGGAGCGCTCAAGGTGTCGGCATAGCGACCGGCGAAGTTCCCACTGAAGGCGACACGCTTGCCGTCGGCGATGGTGTCGCCGGCTGTACCAAGTCCGCTCGCAACGCCTTCAAATCCGGACTGCTAATCGCAAACGTGCCTTCGTGTTCCTCTGTTCGCGCTATCGCTGTCCCGTCAGGCGAAGAACCGCCTACCGTCAATTTATGCTGAGTCTTGTCATCCGGCGATGTAGTGAAGGTGATAACAAGCTGCGGTTTCTCAAAGGCGGCCGCCGGCGCATTTGCCACCCAGTGAGTGGCGTGCAAAGAGGCAAGCGTGTTCAACAGCGATTGCACCTTCACGGTATTGATCGGTCCGCTTCCCGTGACCCACTGCCACTGATTGTTCGTTCCACGGATCAAAGTCTGTTCGCGATCGGTAAAGAGCGATAACTTGTGAATTTGTTCTGGCTTGAAGCTTAAAATCGTTAGGTCCTGCCACGACAACGGATCAGCAAAAACATTATCGAGCGTCGAACGTCGGACCGCGACTACGAACGGTTCCTCTCCCACCCGCGCGAAGACACTTTCGCCGTCGATTTTGCCGAAGGCGATTGTAGCCAGCGGATGTTCACCAGCGGTGGTCTCAGCCGTATTTTCCGAGGCGAAAGCGCTTAACGTGATCGAGAGTTGCGGCTTATCCAGTCCATATTTCGGCAAATCGGATGCCACATCTGCCACAAAGCTCGTGACTAGTTCGCCACTCAGCAAATCGATTAACCGGCGCGCTTCTGCCGCATTGGCCGCGCGATTATTGCGATTTACAATCGTCCAGTTCTGGTCCTTGCGCGCGAGGACTGTTTTGTTTTTTCCGGGCGCGTCAATCGTGATGCGGTCCAACTGATTTTGATCGAAACGCACGAGATGGCGGTCACGTAAATCGTTGGGCTTTGTGCTCAAAATCGATTCAATCTTGTTGGGTAACGTGTAAACGAACTTCCGCGGTGCGAAACGAACATAAACCTGGTCTTTCTCCTTTTCGGGAACACCGCCGATCTGCAAAATCTGGCCCGGGCCGCTGCCCGCGGATTTATCACCCGTGAAGATAGTGACAGTGCCGCGTGGCTCCGCCAGGCCGTAGGGATGCAAATCGCCGGCATCATCGGCCACAAATTGCGCGATCCGGCTGTTCGTAATCTGTGCAATCAGATCGTTGACTTTTTGATCGTCTGCCCGCGCCCGCAATGGCTTCACGATTTGCCAGTGATCACCCTGTTTTTGCAGGTCCATTTCGCCGGCCGCGGTTTTTACAGAAAGACGCGTCACCTGCGTCGCGACCGCGTCCGTCAATTTGCGATCGCGAAATTCCTCCGGCTTTTTCGAAATCTGGTTTTTGATCGATTGTGAAACGAGAAACACATCTTTCGAATTCTCCAGCCGAACATAAATCTTGCCCTCGAACGCGGCGTTGTTACCGAACAAAACTTCGGGCGGCGCATTCGGCCCCTGCAGCTTGAGACGCAGCTTCGCTTTTGCCACTCCATATTCGGCCATTCGATTTTTGTCCGCCTCGATTTCTTTTGCGCTGATGGTGGTGTCTTTTTTCCAGTCTTCCAGATCGAACAAGAGATTCTCGACGGCATTGCTATCGGCCAGGTCTTTGACGGGCGACTCCAGCCGCCATTTTTTGTCAGTGCGTTTTAATTCGATACGCTCGTCAGCGTTTCGAATGACAACGCCGTCGATCTTATCGCGCTCGAAATTAATGACGTTTTGCGCTCGTCGGTTCGCTTCCTGGGTGTTGGGCCGTTTGCTTTCGTAAAACTTGATAAAAAGGCCAATCGCCAGTGCGAGGGCAAAGAGGATCAGCGTAGTCCGAAATTTCATAATCCGATCACGCCCGCCGTTTCCACCATACCGCCGAACCGATTATCGCCGGCACCAGCGGCACCAAAACGAGGACCAGCCACCGCAGGTTGCGCAGCTCGGTTTCACCAAGCGTGAACGTGAGCGGTTTTGGGATTTTCGGCGCAATCCCTATCATCTGCTCTCGACTCATCAACCAGTTAATACTGCCGGAAATAAAATCGAGTGCTTGTTGCTCCTGCGTTAGCGCATTGTCCTGAACAAAAAAAGCATTGCTCGCTACCACCATGCGCGATGAGTTCACCCGCACCCGTTCGTCGCCGCTACCGCCCTTTTCGATGGAAGCCGCGATCGTCAATGGTGCCCCGTGGTCGCGATTTTGGTCGAACTGAAGTTTTGCCGGATCATCTGAATTGTAATCGACCTCGCCCCAGTAACCTTTTTCTGCCTGGACCAGTGGTTGTATCTGAACGCCGGCACCTTGAGCACGCTGCGGCTCAAGCGTCATCGAACAGGTCCCGCCCAAAAACGGCGCGCGCGCCTCGGCCAGTCGTTTTGTGATCGGCGAGTCTCCCAAAAATCGGCCAATGACATCACGCACCCGCGCAACTTCTTCGATCCCGGTTCGGACCATTGCCATCAAACGATCATCATTCACCCGCACGCCCAGGTCGTTTAAGAAGGCATTAAGTTTCGGCGTCTTTGCTGAAGGATCCAGCAACAACAGAATCCGCCCTTGTTTGTTCCAGAAATCGCGCAGCAACAGCATCTCGCGGTCGGAAAAATCATACTGCGGGCCCACGATCATAATCGTCTTCATCTCCGCTGGGATCGCATCGACGTTGAAAAGATTCAGTTCCTGAAGCTTGATGTTCTCGTTCTCGATAAACGTCTTCAGCACGGAGAGGGGACTGGTCGGCGGCTGCGGCTCCGGCGCCAGTAAACTTGGTGCCGCTTCCGCGACTGGCGGTTCTTTGTGACCAAGCACGTAGCCGATGATGTTTTTCTTTCCTTCGGTCAAGTCGATGATCGCGCTGGTAATTGCCTGTTCGCCCTTGAATGATGTCACCCGCGGACTCTCCCCCATTGCCATCCCACTTTGATCCACTTCCGCCATTTCTGACGCCTTGACCGTTTTGTTCCGCCCTTCGTAATCCAGTACCAGCATGCTTTCGTCAGTTACTACCTTGTATTTGTCGAAAAGCTCCTTCGCGCGCGAGAAGTTGACCTCTGGATTGATGTGCTCGACGTCGATCTTTCCTTTGGCGGCGTACTGGTATTCCGTTAGCAAATTTTCGACGTCGCTTGTGATCGGTGTGTTGGGAGAAAAGAAAACCGTAACGCGCAATTTTCCTTTGAGGGAATCAAGAATGCGTTCGGTTTTGTCCGAGAGAGAGTACTTCTGATCGCGTGAAAAATCCCAGCGCCGGTAATGCTCGAACCCGAGATAGTTTATCATCACGGCCAGAACGATGAGCAGCCCGATCTGCACCACGACATTCAGGCCAATCTGAAAACGATGAATTTTCTTTGGTTTATCTGTCACGGTTACAGTTTCCATTTGCGGGTTTGAAATGCCTGATAGGTCAATCCCAGCATCACCATCGTCAGACTCACGTAGAGAACGATCGGACGGGTATCGATCTCGCCGCGCGAGAGTGTCGCCATTTGTTCAAGGGCCGAGAAATAACCGAGCACTTGCCGCATCGTCGAACTGATCTCGGTTACGATAAAAGTGATTAGGCCGGAGAAAAAGTGCAGCGTGATCGCGCAAAACGAAATTACTGCCGCGATGATTTGGTTTCTCGTTAGAACAGAGGCGAAGCAACCGATGCTGATATAAAACATTCCCAGCAACAACAGCATCAAATAGGAACCCCAGTAAGCCCCGAATGATCCCGCCGCCGTTTGGTGCGTGACGTATTGGAAAATGGCGAAATAAAGGAGGGTCGGGACCCAAAGGACGACATAAAAGATCACTGCCCCGAAGAATTTCGCCAATACCACCTGCCAATCTCGAACGGGCGCAGTCATCAGCGGTTCGATGGTGCCGAGCTTAAATTCCTCCGCGAACGATCGCATGGTGATGAGCGGGAAAATCAGAACAAAGGCGAACCAGAAGAAGATCGAGTTAAAAAATGCTTCCTGTACCGAATATTGCACCGGTCGCTGATTCATGAACGAGATCTGGAAGTAGAAGTCCGCCCCGCTGACGAAGAGAAAGAAGAACAGGACGATGTACGCGATCGGCGAGTAGAAGTAGCTCGATACTTCGCGGGATAGCAGGGTGTAGAACTTACGCATGAACACTCCGATCAGCTCGCTTCATCTGAATGCGTAATCTCCACAAAAACGTCCTCCAGCGTAGCCCGGCGCGCGGTTAATTCGCGCACCTCCCAGTTACGATCTCGGGCAAGGCGAAAAACTTCCGGCCGCACATCTGTCCCCGATTCCACTCGTAATGACAAAATTTTCCAGCCGTCATCTTCCGATTCGCTGACATCCCGGACGCCAGCGATTTTCTTCAGCTGTGTTGGGGCGTCATCCGCGCCCACCCTGGCTTCCAGTGTCACGCCACCGGCAGTGCGAATGCGGCCGAGCAAGTTCTCCGGAGTGTCGCACGCTTCAATGCGCCCCTTATTGATAATGATGACACGCGAGCACGTCATCTCGACCTCCGGCAAAATGTGGGTCGATAACAAAATGGTGTGTTGTCGGCCGAGGTTCTTAATCAGCTCGCGCACCTGTCGGATTTGGTTCGGGTCGAGGCCGATGGTCGGTTCATCCAGAATTAACAGATCAGGCTCGTGCAGCAGCGCGTCAGCTAACCCGACTCGTTGCCGGAATCCTTTCGAAAGCGCACGAATCAGTTTGTTTTCGACTTCGCGCAATCCGCAAAGTTCTTTCACATCGCCCACGCGTTCGCTGACGCGCCGATGCGGGATGCTTTTCAACGCCGCGCGATAATTCAGGTACTCGCTGACCCGCATGTCGTTATAAAGGGGCACGTTTTCCGGCATATAACCAAGGTGAGCCCGGGCTTGGAGCGATTGTTCGAAAACATCGAAGCCGGCGATCGACGCCCGTCCTGAGGTGGCGGGCAAAAAACTCGCCAAAATACGCATCGTGGTAGTCTTACCCGCGCCGTTCGGTCCGAGGAAACCCATGATCTCGCCCTGGCCGACCTCGAAGTTCAGATCGCGAATCGCGGTCTGTCCCGCAAATTTTTTTGTTAAATTTTCAACCTTAATCATTTCGATTGATCGTTTGAGACAACTCTGCGCGCGCAGCGTTGTCTAAAAAATTTTAGCGCGCTGTCAACGCCACGGTTTGGAGCTGGCGCGCCCCGTCAGTGCGAGCGAGGCCGACCGTGAAGTCTACCGTCGTCCCGCTTTGCACACGCGCGAGCAGGTTCTCAATCGATTTCACCCCGTTCACGTCGTGTCGCCCGACGCGGTAAATCACCAGCCCGCGTTGGATTCCGATTTCCGCTGCCGGGCTTCCAGACTCAACCGCACTGACCAGGACACCGCGTCCGCGCACGAGGCCAAACGCGTCGGTCAAATCCGTCGTTAGATCTTGCAATTGCATCCCGAAAAGACGATCGGCGTTGGTAGCGGCTGGCTGATTCGAACTGACGCGTGGTTGTGTGGGTTGCTTGTCTGCGACCGCTTTGAATCCTTTGACCGCCTCGCGCACGGCCTCGCCTGGAATCGCAAAACCCAATCCCTGCGTCGGTACACCCTGCGGCGTAAACGCCATTTTTGCCGAACTCACTCCAACGAGCCGGCCCGCAATATCCACGACCGGGCCGCCTGAATTTCCCGGATTAATCGCCGCGTCCGTCTGCACCAGATCTTTGTATTCTAAATCGCCAATGGTGATTTCCCGTTTTAACCCGCTCAGGACACCGCGACTGATTGAACTGCCGTAACCAACAGAATTGCCCACCACGATAACGGTCTCGCCGAGAAGATTAGGCGAGAGATTATTCAGCTCAATGAAGGGGAATCCGCTTTTGCCTTCGATCTTGATGAAGGCGAGATCTTTCTTGGGGTCACCAGTGATGTAACGCGCGTTGTAAACTTTGCCATCGCTGGTGGTAACCTCGATTCTCAGGTCCGCTGCTCGTTGCACGACATGCTCGTTGGTCACGATGTAACCGGCTGGATCAACAATGAAGCCTGAGCCAAGACTTTGCAGGCGCTGCCGGATTTCGCGTGGCTGACTGCGGTACGTGCCGAAGAATTCAGCGGCGAAATCTTCGAACGGATCACGGACTTGGCGCCGGACCACCCGCTCGGCATTAATATTAACAACCGCCGGCATCACTTTTGCCACCGCCAGCACGGTGGGCTCAGAAGCTGGGTCGGTTGGCGATGCGGATGGCAAAGGCGTCGGGGTTTGCGCCGATGCACAATGCATCGCGAGGAGGAGCGCAATTGTAATGATGGCGCGGTTGCCGCCTCGCTCAGTCGAGGCGCCGACACGGCGACTGGGCGCCGTGGCTACAACAGGTTGTCGTTTCATTTCAACTGTTCGACAATTTCGGCCGGAATTTTCTCATGTAATTTTGGATAAGTTCGGCGATACGAAGCAAGTCCAGCTCGTCTTTCTTTCGTTTGCTAGCCCGTCGCGTTTGGTCTTTCCAAGCCCAAATTTTTCCAAGAATCACATTCTCCAGAGCTGCGACCGGCACCCGCTGCCCCAGAACATTTCGCACCTCCTTGTCCGCGAGGGACTCCTGATAGCGCGCGTCAGTTGTGAATAGGATGCGTAATTGGCTATTTCTGCCCTTTGCGCAAATCGAATGTTCAAATCTTTGAATTTGGAACCCCACTTGTTCTAATTGCTCCGAGATTCGCGGTAATCGATCGGTCACCGCTACCATGTCAGCATCGACTGTGTAAATCGGCTCGACGTAGCAATTCACTGCCAGCCCGCCAATTAAACACCAGGGCTTGTTCACGCTCAGGATTTGAACAAGCGCGCTGAAATCGCTCACACCTCCACGCGTTACCGATTCAAAAACCTCCGCTGCTGTCATAATTGCGAACGCAAGTAACGAGACGCTCCCTCCACTGTCAATTTTAGGCTTCCTGGACTTTTGAAACGGTGCGACGTCAAGTCAAAAAGCGATCGAAACTAGCATAACCCCCAGCATACCAGCATTATACGTTGACAGGGAGGGGGCGACTTCTCCGCCAAAGGACGGATTCGTCCGGAGGAGAACAAGTCGCCCCGCTTGGGCATGCGCGATGCCCATTGCGACGAAGCGCTTCGATGACAGATTAAATTGATATGCATCCATCGTTCGCCACCCGGCCGAATCTCGATCTGCTCGAGCAGAATTACGCCCGCTGGCAGAAGGATCCCGACTCGCTCGATTCCGGTTGGTCGGCATTTTTTGAAGGGTTCGAGCTCGGCAGTCTCGACGGAAAAAATGGCGCTGCCGTCGAAGCGCCGCCGGAAGCCCGACGCGACCTACGGGAGAGTCCGCTGCAAACGCGAATCGACGCTCTGGTTTATGCTTATCGCATTCTCGGGCACACCATCGCACGGGTGAATCCGTTGGTGGAGAAACGCCCCGAGAATCCGCTGCTCACTCTCCGCGAGTTCGGCTTTAGCGACAAGGATCTCGACTACCCGGTTTCCTCAAAGTTCTTCCTCGATAGTCGCCAGATGACCCTGCGCGAAATGATCGCCCTGCTCGATCAGATTTATGCCGGGTCGATTGGCGCGGAATTTCAACATATTCAAAACACCCGTATTCGGGATTGGGTGCGGCATCGCCTCGAGTCGCGCATTTTCGCTCGTCCTCCTTCGCCGGAAATACAAGTCGCGCTCCTTCGCGCGCTACTCGAAGCGGAGACCTTCGAAGTTTTTCTGCACCAGAGTTACGTCGGACAAAAACGTTTTTCGCTTCAGGGCGCGGAAGGTTTGATGGCGATTCTCGACACACTCTTGCACAAGTGTGTCACCGATGGAGTCGAAGAAATTTGCATGGGAATGGCTCATCGTGGCCGTCTCAATGTGCTGGCAAATTTCCTCAGAAAATCGCTCAACGTCA
>QHPN01000122.1:0-1560 GCA_003219115.1 Verrucomicrobiota bacterium
CGATTCGTTTTGGTGCGGAGGATTCAATTGTGAAGAAAACTACGACAATATCGTTCTGGGTCTTCCACCCTCTTCTCATTCTGGCGCCCCAACTCGAAGGCCTCGTCTCACAACACCGTTCGACTGTGCAGTAAAGTCTGCCACCCGGATGGGTGAGGATGGAGATCAACCTGATTCCTATTCGCGATCTTTTTGAGAGCCATCTAACCGTCACTGACCTGCAACGCTCAATGAGTTTCTTTGGCCAGACTCTGGGATTAGAACTCGCGGAGGTATTTTGGGAGCGGCGGGTTGCCTTTTACTGGATTGGTGGCCAAGGCAACTCGATGCTCGGTCTGTGGGAGGTCGGGAATGGCCCCCAGAAGCTGAACCTCCACATTGCGTTTCGGGCGGATCTCCCACACCTGCTGGACGCCCCTGCGCTTCTTCGGGCCGCCGATGTTGTTCCGCTTGACTTTTGGGGGCAGCCGACCGACGAACCGGTGGTGCTTGGATGGATGCCCGCTGCATCTCTCTATTTCCGTGACCCGGATGGAAATATGCTCGAGTTGCTTTCGATGCTGCCTGATTCCCCACAACCAGAATTGGGAATTGTCGGTTGGAGTCGCTGGAACGAAATTCAGGAATCCGCTCAAGGGCCGACGAGGCGATAGTCGCCGAGCATCCCTCCAGACCGCGACTTTATCAAATCTCTCGTTCGCCAGAATGTGTGACAACGACCTCACGCTACAAGTAAACGTTAGCGCCGGAAAAGCAAACTGTTCCAAGATCTCGTTAAGTCCAGGGAGCGCGCCTTTCCGCCGCTCTCTGGGGAAAAACACTGCAGCCTACATAGCTTACGCGATGCGGACCGGCCCGATGGGCCCAATGGTAATTCCTGATTCAGTTGCTCATGCATCGGGGGAGTCGTTTCCGATTTGTAGAAGGTGAGTTTCCACTACAGCATGGTGCAGGGCTACAAGGTTGTTACTTGGTCGATTCATGGATTGACTTATGGTCTGGTCTCTCGTGAAGGAAATCAAACGTTCTGTCATTCCGCCATGAAGGACCGCGATCTCAGTCACGCGCCGACTCCTTTGGACGATCGAGGAAATTCTTTTCAGCCGCTCTGGCAATAACTCCGCTTCGTAATCTCTTTGCGTTGCCCTGCGCACACAACGGGCGAACAACGCCATGCGAAATCGTGGGCGTCTGCTTGCACAAAAAGCAAATTCTGCTCGGATCTCGTCATGTCTAGTGAGGCCGATTACTTCTTCCAATTAGCGCTCAAGGTAACAGACGTTCGCAACTTGTGACATTAAGGACTGTTGACCGCAAGCAGCGATGCGGCGAATAGTTTTCGAACTAGTCGTGGGTTCCGTGTGGCATCAACCGTTCGGAGTCGGAATAACGAATGAAATGTGAGAAGAAGAATAATATCTCGGCGGCTCGGCACTTAGCGATGGATGTCCAAGGGAGCCGTGATCGGCGGCGATGCTGCTGGCGCAGCCGTCGGCGCTGGGCTTGCTGTCCTGGAAGTTCCACAGTCACGCGAAGCTGCAAGGCTGTGTGGCAGGCGAT
>QHPN01000122.1:1582-4937 GCA_003219115.1 Verrucomicrobiota bacterium
TTTTGGTCACAGAAAAGGACAACCAGACTTACAAGCTCGCGAACAAGCAAAACCAGTCGTTGAAGACCGGCAACGCGTGGAGTTGCTTGGCAAGAAGGCAAAGGACTCAGCGGGCGAGCCCACGTTCGAGGTCCGAAAACTGAGCAAAGACGTCGGTCAATGCACCAGCACAAATGCCGCCGAGGTGATGGCTCCGAACTAGTCAGGGCAATTGGTTAAGGCGGATTCGATTGAGAAACGAAGCACGACCATGCAAACGATAACTTCCACTGGCAATGCGACCTCCTATTCCGTTGGGGCGGTCCTGATGACTTGTCGCTTGTCCACGCCTGCAAGCAGGGCGACGTGAACGCCTTCGATCAAATTGTGAAGCGCTACGACAATAAGCTCTTCCGCGTCGCTCAGCACATCACCCACAACCGAGAGGATGCGGAAGATGCGGTTCAGAATGCTTTCTTGAATGCGTTCCGAAATTTGAGATCTTTTCAGGAGAAATCGCAATTTTCGACCTGGCTGTTTCGGATCGCCGTAAATCAGTCGCTGATGAAACTTCGAAAGAATCGCTACAGGAGAGAAGTTCCCATCGTGCAGGACAGTGAACAGCCAACAGCAGTTAGACCGTTGGAGGTCGCTGACTGGGCGCCCAATCCGGAGCAAGTCTACGGCGCATTCAAGTTGCGAAACATCTTGAGAAGCCAACTGCAGCAGTTGCTGCCCAGCCTGAGAGTGGCCTTCATCTTGCGCGACATAGAAGGGCTTTCGAGTGAGGAGACGGCAGAGGTGCTGGACACGACAGTGGACGCAGTGAAGACGCGGTTATGGCGGGCCCGCTTGAAGTTGCGTCAACTTCTGACCAGGTACTTCCGCGTCGGCATGACGCGCACTGAAATGTCTTCTGCGGAACGCGGTCAGACCGGAACGACAGATAACTCGACGTTCTAACAAATCAATAAATCAAGAAAGGACAATGAAACTCAGAAAAAGGAACACCATGAAAAATAAAATTAGCATAGCAGTATTGACCCTGGCTTTCGCTGCTTGTTGTGTGACAGTTGCGCGAGCCGATCAGTTTTCCTTCAGCACCGGTGGCCCCGATGGCAAGTTAGGCGCGCTCTCTAGGCCCGCAGGTTCGCAAGGGGTTGAAACCGAGGCGGCCGATGATTTCGTACTGACTCAGCCGACAGTCGTGAGTGGAGCCACAGTCCACGGGCTGATTACGGGGGCGACCGCCTCCAACATCTCGAGAGTCGAAGTGGAGATCTACCACGTTTTCCCTCTCGACTCTGACACAGTCCGCACGCCGAATGTGCCGACTCGGATGAACTCACCTTCCGATCACGAAATCAGCACCGCTAGTCGGGATTCCAATGACAGCGGCAGTCTGAGTTTTGTTGCCAGCGAGATATCTGATTTCCAGGTCCAAAGTACCGTGATCAACGGGATCAATAAGTTTCCCCAGCAACTCACCCATGGCGAGGGAGCAGCGACGGGCAAAGAAGTGGAAATTCGTCTCACTTTCAGCACACCGCTTTTTCTTCCCGCAGGCCACTACTTCTTTCGACCTGAGGTTGAGGTCGGCGGTGGCAATTTCCTGTTCCTATCTGCACCCAAGCCGATTACATCGGGTACGCCATTCCCGGCGGGTGTTACAGACTTGCAAGCATGGATCCGAAACGCGAACCTCACCCCGGATTGGTTGCGCATTGGTGGAGATATCATCGGCGCGGGCGCGTTCAACATGACGTTTTCTCTCAGGGGAAATACTGTTCCAGGAGCTGGTGTTGCTGGACAAGCAAACTGTCATGGGCAAACGGTTTCGGCTCTTGCTGTGCAGTTTGGAGGCATAGACGCCTCTGCCTCGGCCGTTGGCTACTCCACTACGGATGCGCTGCAGGACGGCATCCGTGTATTTTGCCAGGAATAGCACAGGTTGAGTATCAATTGCGCCTCGTACGGCGACCTGGGCCGGCCCTTTCGTGTTGCTCAGTTTGTGGCAACGCGACGGGGCCGGTTTTTCGTGCCAAAATCGCCAAAACAAAATTGTGTCAGGAACGCGTTTATAAGCGATCCTTTCCAATAATTCCGAGACATTGTCCATCACCCGCGACTTTTTCAACCCGCCTGCTTGTTATCGACAGTTGAGCTGTTCAAGAACGCTACGGCTTGCGGGTCCAGCCCCGCAATTCGTAACACTTGTCTCTCGGTTCTCGCGTGAAGCCGTTGATGCCATGACGTGGAAGCCACCAGAGGTGAACTACCGCTGCCACGACCAGCATCAGCGCGATCGGTGCGAGTCCCCATACTAGCCCTGCCGCGGCAAGGATAACGTCGACGAAGGCGAGTACCAGCACAACTTTTGTGACCCGCTTCCACTTCGGAGTTCTTTCATTGAAGTGCCCGAAAAGAATGTTCCCAATCGCAAAAATTATCGCGGTGATTGCGACAGTCATCCACATAGGTGCCGCATTATTTTTACTCGCAGCCAGTTGCTCACCAGGATTCACAGGCGGGTTTTAAGCATAAAGATGGAATAAAACCTGACCTGTTCTGGTTTATGCAGATGTAACACGTCCTCGCAGGCGACGCGAGCCAGAATCCAACCTGATCCTGTAGCGGTTTGCGTCGCCTGTGTTCAGCTGATGTTGCGGGACTACAGTCTCTGAAGCGGAGGAAATACGAATGCGGAAAAAGAAGCTCTTCGATCCGAACTCAAACGGCGTCATTGAGCACGACCATAACAATGATGGAATCGACCGCCGTGGATTTCTGAAATGCATGGCCTGGGCCGGTACGGGCGCCATCTGCGTAATTGAGGGTGGCGTGCTGAAGTCTCATGCTCTTGCTTCCCAGATGGGCTCAGCCATGAAGTCGCACAAAATGGGAGAGCTGAGCTTCGTACAGATCAGCGACAGCCACATGGGATTCAATAAACCAGCCAATCCCGACGTGATCGCAACATTGAAAGCCGCTGTGGATAAGATCAATGCTCTTCCCCGACAGCCCGAGTTCCTTTTGCACACCGGTGACATCAGTCATCTCTCCAAGCCCGAGGAGTTCGATAACGTAGACCAGATTTTGAAGAGCACCAACAAAGAGATTTTCTTCGTGCCAGGAGAGCACGATGTCCTCAACGACGAGGGAGCGATGTTCCGCGAGCGCTACGCGAAGAACTCTAAAGGACAAGGCTGGTATAGCTTCGACAAGAATGGAGTTCACTTTATCGGTCTGGTCAATGTGATGAACCTCAAGGCCGGCGGTCTAGGCACGCTCGGGCACGATCAGCTGGAGTGGCTCGAAGATGATGTCAAACACCTGAAGCACAGCACGCCTATCGTGGTGTTCGCCCATATCCCGC
>QHPN01000122.1:5151-5519 GCA_003219115.1 Verrucomicrobiota bacterium
TGGTATCACCGATGTCAATTACGTTCAAGGACGGCATGCACTGGCGGTCGTGGACTCGTCCCTCGTGTGAGGGGTGAATCCTCACTCGTTCGTTACTAACTTACAAGGAGAATGCAACTATGAGGAGAAACCTGTTCTTTAGCGTCTTGGTCGTCGCGCTGCCACTGGCCCTTGCCGCCGTCTTGATTCTGCATCCGACACGAGCGAAGAGCGACGATACAAAAGCAGCGCCAGCTGAAGTGAGAGTTGATAACTTTACTTTCGGCCCCGACACGCTCACCGTCCCCGCAAACAGCACAGTGACCTGGGTAAACAAGGACGATGTGCCGCACGTGATCGCCAGTAATGACGGACTGTTTAAGTCCAAA
>QHPN01000007.1:0-462 GCA_003219115.1 Verrucomicrobiota bacterium
AGCACACTCAGCGGTAACTACACGCACACTACGACCGACGTAAATGGTGAGTCAACGGGTGGCGGTGCTGTTTACACCTATGGCGGCACCCTTAGCATTACGGATAGTACGGTGGCCAACAATGCCGCTGCGAATGGCGGGGGCATCTCTGTCTTGGGGACAAACGTGACTATCACCAGGAGTACGCTCAGCGGAAACTTCGCTGATAATCTTGATAGTTTAGGTGGGGGAGGTGGTGGGATTTTTGTGCAGGGCGGAACGACAAACATTGTCAACAGCACTTTGAGCGGGAATGGCGCTCTGAATCCGGTCATGGGGACCGGTGGCGGCATCTACGCATATGCCGGAATAGTCAATCTGACAAACAGCACTGTGGCGAACAACTCTGTGTTCGGTGCACAGACATATGGCGGCGGGGTCTACAACCCGCCTTTCGGCGGTGCCGTCAATGTTAAGAGCACG
>QHPN01000007.1:504-10468 GCA_003219115.1 Verrucomicrobiota bacterium
CGCGGTCACGTCAGCAGGATTTAATTTGATTGGGAAAAAGGACGGGAGCACCGGGTTCACTGCCGCCACCGACAAGAAGGGCACGGTTGCATCGCCGCTCAACCCAAAGCTTGATCCCAAGGGCCTGCGCAGCAACGGCGGACCCACTCAGACAATCGCGCTCATCACAGGTAGCCCCGCAATTGACAAGGGCACCAGTGTTGGTTTGACCGGCACGCTAACTACCGACCAGCGCGGTTCGCCACGCAAAGTCGACAAGTCTGTCGGGAACGCCACGGGCGGCGACGGCACTGACATCGGCGCGTTTGAAGTTCAGTAGCGCGCGCTGTCCAGAACTCAGAGAGGCTGCCATCGATAAGCGGCCCGTCACCGGCACAGCCGTTTTTGTTCGACAAACCGGCCGCGTTGCGTCAAAGCTCGCGGGCGAAACTGGCGATTTGTACGTAACCTCGCTCCCGATTTGGGACAGTACACTTCCAGAAAGGCAGACTGATCGATGCTATGAAACCATCTCTCCTCTTCAACCTATGCTGTGCCATGGCTTTGCTTTTCACTGGGGCCGCCGCAGCCAACGCCAATACCTACGTCGTCAATAGCACCGGCGATGGCGACGAGGCGGCTTATAAAGCCGGGATCTGTTCGGATTCCGCCATTTTAGCCTATGGCCATTGCACGTTACGGGCGGCGATTGAGCTATCGAATCATGTCGGCGGCACAAATACCATCACCTTCAATATCCCGACCAGTGACCCCGGTTATTTCAACGGCTTTTGGATGATCCAACCGGGGAGCCAGCTCCCGGATTTGGCAGGCGACCTCAGTATCTCAGGGCCTGGCGCAAACGTACTTTGGATCGCTGGCGGAGGAAGAAACGGGGTTCGCGTCTTCAATGTGACCACTGCGGGGACGATCAATCTCTCAGGCGTGAATATCACAGGCGGCTATGTTTCAAGCGACTTTTCTAACCAGTACGGCGCAGGCATTCAAAACGTGAACGGTGGAACAGTAAACATCACCAACTGCACATTCAGTTACAATCAGTCCACGGGAGATAGTCAGTATCAGGCTGGCGGCGGCGCGATCTATAACGGAAGTACTGGCACCGTAAATATTACGACTAGCACCTTTCAGCTCAATGGTGCCGACGACGGAGTTCAATCCGCGGCTTATGGGGGAGCTATCTGGAACACCGTCGGCACGATTCATGTGACCAACAGTACGTTCTATCACAACCAGAGCGGTTACTTTGGTGGGGCAATTTGGAACGATTCAGGCACAATCACGGTGACGGGCAGTACGTTTTACGAAAATGGCGCCGCTGTGGGCGGCGCGATTGGCAGCAAAGGCGGCGCCGTCAGCGTTACCAACAGTACGTTCTATCGGAATATTGCGCATCGATTTGGAGATGGCTATGACGCGGGCGTCGGAGGCGCGATCTGCAATTTCAGTAGCAGTGTGCTGAACCTGACGAACAGCACAGTGACCGCGAATTTCTCCAATTATTCAGGGGGCGGCGTATTCAGCGACAATACTTTTGGTGGCGCGGTTGTGAACGTTAGGAGCACGATCATCGCAGGTAACTTTGGCGGATCATCCAATCCGGGTCCCGCGCCTGATGTTTACGGCCCTTTTACGTCGAGCGGATTTAACCTTATTGGCGCGAAAGACGGAAGCACCGGCTTCACTGCTGCTACCGATAAAAAAGGCACAGCGGCCTCGCCGCTCAACCCGAAGTTTGATCCCAAAGGCCTGCGTAACAACGGCGGGCCGACTAAGACGGTTGCCTTGGTAGCTGGCAGTCCCGCGATTGATAAAGGCACGAGTGTTGGCTTGACGGGCACGTTAACGACAGATCAACGCGGCTTTGCGCGCACGGTCGACAATAGCTCAATCCCGAATGCCAGCGGCGGAGACGGCACCGACATCGGCGCCTTTGAGTTTGGAGCACAGTAAAAGCGAGATTCCTCCATTTTGAGCGTAACCTCGCGCGAGTTTCGGGACAGTACCCGTCTGAACGGGCAATAACGCGTAATTATAAAAACACTAACACTATTTCGCTCCTTGGCTGGATCAGCTTTGCTATTCGCAGCCGCATTCACACTCTGGGCCGCAACCGGCATTGACGTCACGCAGCAGGCGGCATTTCCAGTGATAATCGTTGTTAACACCACGTTCGATGCCATTTCCGGCGCTGATGATGCCTTCCCCGGTGACGGCCAGTGCGAAACGGCTGTCGGTAACGGTGTGTGCACACTCCGGGCCGCCATTGAGGAGGCGAACGCCCACGCGGGCGGTGATGGCATCTTCTTCAGCATCCCCGCGACTGATCCGGGCTACAGCAACGGAATCTGGACGATCAACCTGAGCAAGGCGCTGCCGGATATAAGCGACAGCGTCAACATCAGCGGGCCAGGCGCCGACAAACTCACGATAAGTGCCGGCGGCGTTTTTCGTGTCTTCAACGTCACAAGTACCGGCACGGTGAGCTTGTCGCGCCTTACTATTGCCAATGGCAATGCGGCAGGTAGCAACGGCGGTGGTATTCAAAACGTCAATACCGGCACTATCAACGTCACCGCTTGTACTCTCAGCGGAAATGCCAGCGACAATGGTGGCGGCATTTACAACGTCACCGCGGGCACTGTCAACGTCAGCAACAGCACGCTCAGTGGTAATTCTGCTCACGGTAATTCTGCTAATAACCCCGGCGAACAACCGGGTGGTGGTGGCATTTACAACAGCTCAGGAACAGTAGCTGTCACCGACAGCACGCTGATTAACAACCGCGCGCTCAGAACGAGCGGCAGCCAAGCTTTTGGCGAGGGTGGCGGCATTTTCAACGACGCTAACGGCAAGTTGCAGGTCGTTAGCAGCACGTTCAGCGGTAACTCTGCTGGTGTCGCTCCCAACTTCACCGTTTCCAGCGGTGGCGGCGGCGGCATAGCCAATTTCTCCGGCAGCTTCGGCAATACGGGCGCAATGAACGTCACTAACAGCACATTCAGCGGTAATTCTTCTGCTGGTGGTGGCGCCATCTTCACGAATGGCAATTTTGGCGGCCCCACCGCGAACATTACGAACAGCACGATCAGTGGGAACTCTACTCCCGGTCGCGGCGGTGGTATTGCAAAGGGCGACTCAGACGTATTTGTAAAAAACAGCATCATCGCTAACAACTCGGCAGATGATGTGTTTGGAGCGTTCAGCTCACAAGGCTTCAACTTGATCGGCAAGACTGACGGGAGTACGGGGTTCACTGCAGCTACGGACCTGACGGGGACGAGTGCCGCGCCGCTCAACCCGAAGCTCGGCCTGCTAAAATACAACGGCGGACCTACCGATACGATGGCTCTGTTGTCCGGCAGCCCGGCCATCGATAAAGGCACGAGCGCTGGTCTGACCGGCACATTAACGACCGACCAGCGTGGTGTCGGCTACAAGCGCACCATCAATAAATCTGTCGCAAACGCCACGGGAGGCGACGGGACAGACATCGGCGCCTTTGAACTAGGAGCGCAAATCAAAGCCGTCTCGAGCAAGACCCATGGCAGCGCGGGAACCTTTAGCGTCAATCTTCCACTCTTCGGCCCGAAGCTTGGAGTCGAATGCCGCAAAGGAGGCACCTCCGGCGTTTTTACAGTGATCCTGACCTTCCCAGGTGCAGTGACCGTTTCCGATGCGGCTGTCACTCCTGACCCAGCCAAGTCCGGTTCCACTGCCAGCGTCAGTAGCTTCTCGGTGAGCGGCTCCAAAGTGACTGTGAATCTCGCTGGAGTTTCCCAAGCGCAAACCATAACTGTTCACCTTCTCGGTGTCAGCGACGGCACCAATACCAATGATGTGAACGTGCCGATGGGAGTATTGCTGGGCGATACAGATAACAATCGCTCGGTCACTTCCAATGATGTGAGCCTCACGCAATCGAAGGTTGGGCAGGCGATAAGCACATCTGATTTTCGCGAAGACGTAAACCTGGATGGCTTCATCAACAGCACAGACGTGAATCTCGTCCAATCAAAGGTAGGAACGAAGCTCCCTTAGGTTTGGCACAGACGTCGGTGCCTTTGAGTTTGGAGCACAGTAGACTGTGCGAAGGTCAGAAAACCAGAAGCCAGCAATCCTTAAAATTTTCGCCTCGCGGGCGCCGAACCCTGTATTGCGCTAAGGGAGGAGCACGGAAGGATCTAATGGTTTAGCGATCTGACGTCTTAACCGTCATTCAACTTTCAGCATAACCTCGCGCCAGATTTGGGACAGTACAGGGGTGAACCGCCAAACAACTCGAAACTATGAATCGAACCACCTTATTTCGTTCCATGATCGGATTCGCCATGCTGCTTGCCGCCGCATTCGCTCTCTTCGCCGCAATCGGCAATCAGACACATGGCGCAATCTTCTTTGGAGAGATATTCGTCGTCAACAGCACGGGTGATCAAGACGACGCCTTCCCTGGCGATGGCAATTGCGAAACCCAGGTCGGCAACGGTGTGTGCACACTCCGCGCCGCCATTGAGGAGGTGGACAGGCGCAACAATGGGGGCGACGGCATCAGTTTCAGCATCCCCACCACCGATCCCGGCTACAGCAATGGAGTCTGGACGATCCGGCCGGCGTCGGTCCTGCCCGATATAGGCGTCAGCGTCAACATCACAGGTCCTGGCGCCAGCCAGCTGGTGGTGTTTCCGTATTATGTAGGCTACCGCTGTTTTAGAGTGACGACGACGGGCACGGTTACGTTCTCTGCTCTAACTATTTATGAAGCCATAGTTCAAAATGATTTCGGCGGCGGAGTTTACAACGCCAGCACCGGCACGGTGAACATCAACAACTGCACCTTGAGCAACAATGAAAGTTTCGGCAGCTCCGCCGGCGGGGGTGCAGTTTACAATGCGACCACTGGCACCGTGAACATCAATAACAGCTTGATTACTCGGAGCTATGTCCAGAACCAGGGTGGTGCGATCTACAACAACACGGGGACGGTCACCATTAGTAGTAGCACTTTGACCGAGAACTACACCGGTCACCCGCCTGGCGCATACTCTTCCGCCAGGGGCGGCGCCGTGTTCAGCTACCTGGGCTCCCTGAACGTGCTCAACAGCACATTTAGCTACAATACTTCCGGTAACGGTGGTGCGATCTACAGTAGCGGAAGCGCCATGACTATTACCAGGAGCACGCTGAACGCGAATTTTGCCGACACAAGCGGTTTCGAGCAGGGCGGTGGCGGCATCTTCATTGAGGGTGGAACGGTAAACATCGTGAATAGTACCTTGAGCGGGAATGGAGTTCTAACGTTCTATGGCGGTGGTGGCGGTGCCATCTTAGCCGACCAAGGCACACTGAATCTCACAAATAGCACGGTGGCCAATAATTCTGTTTTTGGCAGGGAAACCGAAGGTGGCGGCGGTGTTCTCGCGTACGCGGCTGTCCATGTGAAAAACACGATTATTGCCTTAAACTCGGCACAGGCGTCTCCTATTTATAGTCAGAGCGGCGCCCCTGGCCCAGACGTTCAAGGAGTTTTCAGTTCGTCGGGTTTCAATTTAATCGGCAAGAAGGACGGAAGCACGGGTTTCACTGCCGCAACCGATAAAAAAGGAACGGTGACATCGCCGCTCAATCCTGGGCTCGATCCGAAAGGCTTGCGCAATAACGGCGGGCCTACTCAGACGATTGCGCTAGTGTCAGGCAGCTTGGCTATCGATAAAGGCACAAGCGCTGGTTTGACCGGGACGTTAACTACCGATCAGCGTGGTCTCGCTCGCACGGTGGACAGAAGCGCAGCGGCGAATGCCACAGGCGGTGATGGCACCGATATCGGCGCATTCGAGTTCGGCGCGCAGTAGCACGATCACGTAAAGCAAAAGAAAAAGGATCATGATTATGAAAACAACGAACGCTCGCCACTTATTTCGCCCACTCATCGGAGTGGCTTTAGTTTGTGCCGCGGCAGTCGCGCTCTGCGCTGCAACCCGCGCTGACGCCGCCCAGCAGGCGCCATTTCCAGAGATATTCGTCGTCAACAGCACCGGCGACGGGGACGACGCCTTCCCTGGGGACGGCCAGTGCGAGACGGTAGTGGGTAACGGTGTGTGCACGCTGCGCGCGGCGATTGAGGAAGCAAATGCTCACGCCGGCGGCGACGGCATCAGCTTCAGCATCCCTACGAGCGATCCGGGCTATAGCAACGGAATGTGGACGATCAACCTGAGCAGGGCGCTGCCGGATATAAGCGACAGCGTCAACATCAACGGACCTGGCGCCAACATGCTCACGCTTAACGGGGGTAGCCACCTTCTTCGTTTCTTCAACGTGACCACTTCAGGTACGGTAAACTTATCCGGGTTGGCCCTGGTAAACGGCGAAGTACTTGACGACAACGGCGGTGGTATTCAGAACTACAATGCCGGCACGCTTAACGTTACGAACTGTAGTTTAGGGGCGATACTAGCATTGAGTGACAACACAGCTGTTGCTACCAGCGGGGGCGGCATCTATAACCGCGCCGGTGGCACTGTCAATGTCATTAACACCGAACTCGCTGCCACCTCTGCCGATGGCGGTAATGGCGGTTGCATCTACAACGGCGGCACAGGCACGATCCACGTCACCGATAGTACTCTAAGCGACAGCTACGCTTCGGCCAATGGCGTCACCGGCGCCGGCAATGGCGGCGCCGTTTACAACGCTGGCACAATGACCATCACCAACACCACGATATATCTATTTGACGCTGATCTTACAAACGGCGGCGGAAACCCTGGCGGCAATGGCGGGGGCATTTACAACGGTGGCACAATGACCGTCACAGGGAGCACGATATACCAGGCTCGCGCTGTTACTAACGGTGGCGGTATCTACAATGCCGATTTCGCTAGCCTCAATATCATCAACAGCACAATCTATGGGAATGACGCTGCTGCTTTTCCGGCCGGACGTAACTTGGCGTCTGGCGGTGGCATTTACAATAGAGGTGCTCTGAACGTCAGTAATAGCACGATCAGTGGCAATTCCGCGGACACAGCTGGCGGCGGGATTTACAATGACAGCCAAGCCACCGGGAACGTCACCGTTAAAAGTACCATCATCGCTAAAAACATAGGAACCGGTTCTGACCCGGACGTTGCTGGATCTTTCACTTCACAGGGCTTCAACTTGGTCGGTAAGAACGATGGGAGCACAGGGCTCAATGCAACCACTGACCTAACCGGAACGATTGCATCACCGCTTGACCCGAAGCTTGCTGCCAGCCTGCAAAACAACGGCGGACTTACCGGAACTGTAGCTTTACTATCCGGTAGCCCAGCTATCGATAAGGGAACTAGCACTACTATAACGGGCCTTCACTTAACTGCTGACCAACGCGGCGTAGGTTACTCGCGCACGATCAACAAATCTAATCCAAATGCCACCGGCGGGGATGGCACCGATATCGGCGCCTTTGAGTCTGGTGCACACATTAAGGCGGTCTCGCGCAAAACCCATGGAACGGCCGGGATGTTTGATATCACCCTTCCCCTTACCGGGACAAAGGTCGGAGTGGAATGCCGCAAAGGTGGTTCTTCCCATGTTTTCACGGTCATCATCACTTTCCCGACAGCGGTGACGGTCGAAAGTGTAAGTGTCACTCCCGATTCAAAGGCACCGGGCGCCACCGCCAGTGTAAGCAGCTCGAGCGTGAGCGGCCATCTAGTGACGGTTTACCTGACCGGAGTATCCAATGCTCAAAGAATCGTCATTACCCTGTCCGGAGTCAGCGATGGGACCAACACCGGCGATGTGAGTGTTCCGATGGGAGTGCTCCTTGGCGATACCAACAACAACGGCTCGGTCACCTCCAACGATGTGACTCTGACCCAATCGAAAGTTGGCCAGGTTGTAAGCAAGACCACTTTTCGCGAGGACGTAACGCTCGATGGCTTGATCAATAGCACCGATGTTCAACAGGTGCAGTCGAAAGTCGGCAGCAAACTACCTTGAAGCCGATGCGATTTGGCGTCTCTGGGCGGCACTATGGCGGTTACCCAGAAGGCGCAATCTCATTTGGGACTCTCGAACGCGCCGGTCTAAACGGCGTTTTTTGCGCATCGTAAACGTGTATGAGAAACCGGCGCGGCGTTCGTGGGAACGCGGAAGCTTAAGAGAACTCGCGCTGAATTAGCTCCTTTCGGCGGAGCGTACTGTTTGCCCTGAGCACGGTGGAAGCGGCTGCTTCAGCTGCTCCAGCCCTGGTTGCGACAATAAACCCCGCTTCCGCATAACCTCGGGCCGAATTTGGGACAGTACATGGGTGAACGGCTTCAGGCCGACTCAACAAACATTCGTATGCAAAAGATTTCCTCTTCCGCCTCCGGGTTTTTCAACGTTCGTTCGTTGCTCGCCTTCAGCCTTTGTGGCGTGGCCGTTTTATTGGCAATAGCCAGTCTTGGGGGCCGTACCGGAAACGCTGCCGCGGCGACAATAACATCAGGCGCCAGGATTTACGTAACCACAACTGTCCAGAAGATTGGCGGCGTCGGCACCGGGGGCTGTTCGTTGCAGGAGGCCATTTATTCCTCCGTTCTCCACCAAAGCGTAATCGACGCGAATGGGATCGCGCACGGCATCGCCATTGATTGGACTGACCCGGACCATTTCATCCCCACGGACTGCGTGCCGGGCACAGGCAATAGTGACACCATCGTTCTGCCCGCCAGCGGAGTTTTCAATCTGAACAGTATTTGGACGGCGACGCTCACAACCCCTACGGCCCAACGGCGACCCCCATCATCTTTTCCACCATGACCATCGAAGGCAACGGAGCAACTCTACAATGGACGGGAGGCAGCGCAAACGTGCGTATGTTTGCCGTCGGTCCCGCTTCGGTAACGATTAATCAAGACGGGCTAAATACGACGGTCTCGGGCACAGGCATTCTGACGCTGCGAGATGTCTATATTAAAGGCTTCCACGTGAAAGGGGGCGACGGCGGCGCCGGCGGCGGGGGCGGCATGGGTGCTGGTGGCGCAATCTACGTTCAAGACGGGGCCCTTGTAGTTGAGAATAGCACCTTCGACAGCAACCGCGCGGTCGGTGGAAACGGTGGTGCCGGTGGCTACGGCGGTGGCGGCGGCCTTTGGGGCAGTGGCGGCGGCACCGGTCCATTTGGAGGTGGAGGCGGCGGTGGCTCAAAGGGTAATGGTGGGAAAGGCGACGCAGGGGGAGGTGGCGGCACAGTGTTTTCGGGTGGAAGAAGCGGAGTTGGTGGCCCTGGGGGATACCTTTTCGGTGGCCAGGGAGGGAACAACGGCCAAGTTGGTCAGGGTCCTGGCGGCGGTGGAGGCGGTGGCACCATATATGTTTGCGTGCCAGGCACGGGCGAGGAGTGCGATGGAAATGGTGGGAACGGAGCGTATGCCGGTGGCGGGGGTGGAGGTCCTGGAGACGGCGGCGGGGGCGGCTTCGGCGGCGGCGGCGGCGCGGGGGGCGTCGGTAACGGCGGCAATGGCGGATTTGGCGGCGGCGGCGGCTCGGCGCTTAGTCCTGGCAACGGCGGTGCCTTCGGTGGACATGCCGACCCTGAAAATGGTGGCGGCGGCGCCGGCCTGGGTGGCGCCATTTTCAGCGACGGGGTAGGTGTCACGATTCGTAACAGCACGTTCTATAACAATTCTGCAGCGCAGGGCCTGGCCAACACGGCAGCTTGCAATTGTGGAAGCCCGGCCAGCAATGGCGACGGCGTCGGCGGAGCGGTTTTTTCGCGCAACGGTTCATTGACGCTAGTTGACGTGACGATCAGCGGCAATCAAAGCAGCGGCACCGGCGGAGTCACCGGCTCGGGCGGGGGCGTTGTCGTTTACTCAGACTCTTCGGCTGCGTTTACCATTCAGGATACCCTCCTCGCGAATAATGGCGCGAGCGAATGCTTCTTCACCGGCAATGTAACAACTAGTGGCGTAGGAAACCTGGTCATGAGCAACGG
>QHPN01000008.1 GCA_003219115.1 Verrucomicrobiota bacterium
AACAAACTTGGCGATGGCTTCGAGGATACGTTGATCAATGCGCTCCTGCGTTTCACCAATCGCCTGGAGTTGTTTTTTTGGCACACGCAAAGAATGATCACCCCCGTCCAATAAATACAAGGCGTTGAGCGCTTTTATCTGAGACCGAACCTGCTCGAGGAGATCGAGCGGGCAAAGCGGGTCTCGGGTTCCCTGGACAAAGAGAATCGGCGTTTCTAGTTCGCGCAGAACTTTGTCACGCAACTTTGTCCGGTCCCCGCCGCCGCAGAGTGGATAGCCGAGGCAAATCAGGCCTGCG
The DNA here is from genome assembly GCA_003219115.1 of Verrucomicrobiota bacterium. Classification (GTDB taxonomy): domain Bacteria; phylum Verrucomicrobiota; class Verrucomicrobiia; order Chthoniobacterales; family UBA10450; genus AV69. Next base: position 299 of record QHPN01000008.1, read on the forward strand.
ACTTTTTCCTCGCGCGATACATGACAACCAATCCGCCCGCCCATGCTCTTGCCGATCAAAAATATTTGGCCGGATGTTTTATCGCGTAATTGCACGAGAGCTCGATGATGGGCAGCGACGAGTTGCGGCGGCGGATCGGGCCGCCTTCGGCCCTCTCGCATATAATCGTAATCGAGTAACGTGACCTCGCCGATAGTTTCTAAGCGCTCTTTCCATCCTTGCATCCAGGGATGGGTCGACGGCGCGCCAGCCCCGGGCGCAAAGAGAAAACTAGGTTTCATGTTACCGCGCCTTTAATGCAGCTTGTAGTCGGTCGAGAAATGGCGTTTGCGCTTCTTTCAATTTACGACGGGCATCTTTCAGCGAAAAGAAACAGGCCTGATCGACTTCCGGAAAATTTTGCATTTTCCCAGAGCGTGGCGGCCACTCCATTTTGAACATGTTCGAGCGACATTGGAAACCGCCCGGCAAATCTCCCTCAAACGCCCAAGCGTAAACCGTTTTGCCGCCTTTCTGTTTCACCCACCCCAAGTCGATCCAATCGGCGCCCTTCGCCGCAATTCCCACCTCCTCTTCAAACTCGATCCCCGCCCGACGCAGCAGGTCCTCCCCGGGATCAATCTCGCCTTTTGGTATTGTCCAGACGCCATCATCTTTGTTTCGAAAAAGAGGGCCACCCGGATGAGCGAGCAAGACTTCCAGTTGGTCGCCCCGCCTCCGAAACATTAACAGTCCGGCGCTGGTTCGTGATCGAGCCATTCGCGGAACTCTAACTGCGGATCACGCGGATGACACGGATTGGATTCAGAAACGGGTCTACCAAATACACCTAAAAGTCCTAGGTCAGATTCCTTAAGGATTGGAACCAAATGGCACGTTAAATCGAACAATCACGCGAGGCTTCGCGTCCGAATTAATTATGGAGGGTATTATGAATCAGGAAGTGCGAGAGTTGAACGTGCCTCTGCAACTGGACCTGTCGGAGCTAAATGATCTGCGATGTCTTCGGGCGGCAGAAGGTTATGCCGAACTGGGAATGTACGACGAGGCAAACGCCGAAATCGCAAAGGTTAGTCCGACCTGCCGGTTATTTCGTTTGTTCGTGTGCGCAAAACTTGTCTCTAGCCACGGTTAACCGATTAGATATCTGGCATCTTGTCAGGCGGTCACCGAACACGGGTCACCGCATCGCCAAGAATTCCTCACACCCTCCCCGAAACGCGCATCAGTGCGGGGCGTTCGGGGCCAGTAGATAAATCGCGACCAGCGTGAGCAGGAAATACGACACCAGGACTGCCGCGCCGGCGTAATCTTTGGCCATTCGCTGACCGAAAAATAGCGCGGTGATCGAGATCGCGGAGATAATCGCGCCATAAAATGCGACCGTCGGATCGCGATCGCGACTAAGAATGATCAGCACGCAGCCAATCGCACTAAAGCCGCCGGCGGCAATTTCCAGAATGGTAATGACGGTGATGAGAAGCGGAACCATTCCAGCCAATGGGCTCTTCGCGAAATGACCTCGAAGAAATTCCAGGTTGCCGCGACGGTCCACAACTTTATCGATACCGGATTGCAAAAAGAGAATCGTGAGAAAGGCTGAGACCAGTATCTGAAGCAACCAAATCACGTTCTCATACACGAACAGGCATAACATGAGCCAATTCCTGCCACGGTATAAAGTTGCGAGTCAACTAAAACTGGAATGGACTTCGAATTGTAGGACGTCTGTTTCGGACGCCTACACGAGCCGGCGTTTCACAGAAATGCCCTACAAGTTTGTCGGTTGTCGTCCTCGCCAAAGCGGATAGACGAGCGCGCCGGCGGCGAGAATACCGACACCAATGCCAGCATTGCGCGGAAATTGAAGAATCGTGCTGATTGAAATGGCCCAACACGCGAGCACGAACAGGCTTGTTGTAACTGGATGCCAGGGAACGCGAAGATGCTTCTCGTCAGTAGGTTTGTTCTGAAGACGCGCTCGGAAAATCAGCAAGGACGCGCCAGTTAATCCAAAAAAAAGCACGTCGATCGCGACAACGTAGTTAAGAATCTGATCATATTTGCCCGTGAAAGCGATCGCTGCGGCACAAATACCCTGAAGAATGATCGCCACTGTTGGCACTTGCGTCCTCGGGTCGAGATAACCGACGGCTTTGAAAAAGACGCCGTCGCGCGCCATGGCATAGTAAACGCGCGGCGCAGTGAGAATGCTCTGGCTAAGGAATCCAAGAGTTGAAACCGCAATTCCGGTCGCGATCAAATGAGCGCCACGTTCACCCAAAGCATGACGCATTACCTCCGAAGCGGGAACATTTGTACCCGCGAGACCAGCTACTCCGAGCGCGCGCAGACAAGAATAGCTAACGAGAACATAGCAAAGAATGACGCTAATCACTCCGATCAGTAATCCGCGGGGCAAATCGCGCCGCGGATGGCGCATTTCACCACTGACGAAACTTGCCGTCTGCCAGCCACCGTAGGCAAAGATGACCGGCGCCATCGCCCGGCCGAGGCCAGCGAACCCGCCGGAGTCGACCGTTGTATCCACTCCCCTGAGATTTGTCGCGATTGGCCCGAAACATCCCACGCCAATCAGCAACGCAATCGCTACCAGCTTGGTTAGCATCAAGGCGCTTTGCACGTTGCTGCCAGCGCGCACGCCCAAGCAATTAATCGCCGTCAGAACCGTAAGCGCCAGAGCAGCCAGGATCTGTTCGGGAATGGCCAAGCCGAATATTTCGCCACAATAGCGACCAAAGATGATGGCGGCGCCCGCCATTCCGCCGGTCTGAACAACGAGAAGAAGGGTCCACCCATACAAGAACGCAACAATCGGATGATAGGCATCCCGCAGATAGGCATATTGACCACCGACGCGAGGTCGCAGCGCCGCAAGCTCGGCGTAAACGAACGCGCCGATCAGCGCGATCAGTCCGCCAATCAGCCAGGCTCCGAGAATGAGCGCCGGTGTGTGGACATTGCGGGCGACGACTGCGGGATTTACGAAAATACCCGCGCCGATGATCCCTCCCATCACGATCATGGTGGCGTCGAATACACCGAGTCGCCGGGCCAGCGGGACTTCCTCGGGCTGGGAGTTACCCATTTCTTACTACTTCACTTTTGTCAGGACGAGCTTCGAACCGTTAGGATCTTTTAAAGTCATTTTGTCGCCGACCAGTTCCATCTGATAAACGGAAGTGGCAATTGACGTTTCGATCTTAATCCGGTGGTTATCTCCAAAGCTGTACCGGCCGCGATTCGTGCCCATCTGGACCGAGCCGTCATTAGAGAACTCCCAAACCATCGCAGTTGAATCATCGCCAACCCGCCAGGAGCCGACGATTTGATGGGACGCGCCGCCGCAACCGGTGACGATGCAGAAAGAGACGAGCAAGCAAGCAGCGGTGAAGCAATGACTCGAAAGCGACTTCACAATGCCGATTGTGAGTGGCGTGCTTGTGATCCGCAAGCACGTTGATAGCGGATTTCTAGCACACGTCGCATTTTAACGCTGCGAACCTCAATCTTCTTCTCATTAAACACCGGCCTTTAGTCCGGGTAACCCGCACTCATCGCATTAAGTCGTTTTCAACGGCTTTCTCTTGCTGATAACGCAAGCCGCAGCCCCTAATGGACCTCGGTCTCGATACCAAGCCGTTAAAACGGCTCGTTTCCCTCTGAATCACCGGCATGAAGGCCGGTGTTAATGAGAGCGCGACCCAAAGCGCGGCGCCTTCCATCACTTGGTTGGCAATCGTATCCTCTGGCGCCCGTTTGGAGAATGCATCGCCCCGCTTGAGTGTCTCCTCTGCCTCGTCCAACTTCCCGCCGTGCTCGCACCGACTTCGATAAAGGACGCGTTGAATCAAACGGCGCCGGTTGAGAAAATACTAGTGCAGGGCTGGGTGCGAACGCGCCGCGATGCAAAAGATTTCTCGTTTATCGAACTGAACGATGGCTCCTCGTTGCGCAATTTACAGATCATCGCCCGAAACAGCCTGCCGAATTATGCAGCGATTCAGCGCCTGATTGCCGGCGCATCGGTCATCGTGGGTGGAGCGTTGGCCGCATCACAAGGCAAGGGACAACAGTGGGAGCTAATTGCTGATAACGTGACTATCATCGGCCTGTCCGATGATAGTTATCCGCTGCAAAAGAAGGGGCATACTCCGGAATTCCTGCGCGAGATCGCGCACCTGCGTCCGCGTTCGAATCTTTTTGGTTGTGTCTTTCGCGTTCGCAGCCGGCTCGCCTTCGCCATTCATCAATTTTTTCAGGAGCGCGGCTTTTACTACATTCACACGCCGATCATTACTGGGAGCGACTGCGAAGGAGCGGGAGAATTGTTTCGTGTGACTGGCATTGATTGCACGAATCCGCCGCGAAAACCGGATGGCTCGATCGATTACAACAGGGATTTCTTTGGACGCTCCACCTATTTGACCGTGAGTGGACAACTCGAGGCCGAAGCATTCGCTTCCGCTTTGTCCAAAGTTTATACCTTTGGCCCGACCTTTCGCGCGGAAAACTCCAATACCTCGCGTCACGCTAACGAGTTTTGGATGATAGAGCCGGAGATGGCATTTACCGATCTGAACGGCAACATGGATCTGGCGGAGGAAATCGTGAAATATCTCATCCGCGACGTGCGGGAGAAATGCCCGGAGGAGCTCGGCTTGTTCGCAAAGTTTGTCGACAAGGAATTGCTGTCACGGCTCGATTTCGTGGTCGATAGGCCATTTCAGCGAATCAGTTACACCGAGGCGATCGAGTTACTGAAGAAGAGCACAGAAAAGTTCGAGTTTCCGGTCGATTACGGCTTAAATCTACAGTCGGAGCACGAGCGCTGGCTGACCGAGAGGCATTTCAAATGTCCGGTGACGGTTTTCAATTATCCCAAGGAGATCAAGCCGTTCTACATGCGTTTGAACGATGACGGCAAAACCGTGACTGCGATGGACCTGCTGGTGCCGGGAATTGGCGAGATTGTCGGGGGAAGCCAGCGCGAGGAACGCCTGGAGGTCCTGGAAGCGAACATGCAACGGCACAAAATGGAGCCGAAGGATTACAAGTGGTATCTCGATCTTCGACGCTACGGGACGGTACCACACTCCGGTTTTGGCCTTGGCTTCGAGCGTATGCTAATGTTTGTCACCGGCGTCTCAAATATTCGTGACGTCATTCCTTTTGCTCGCACACCGGGAAGCGCGGAGTTCTGATTTCTAAACGCGGAAAAGCTTGTTATCTTCGGTTCAAGATCTGTCGGAGTATCGTTCTGCGGAATATTGAATGGGTTGCTGGCGAAAAAACCGCGCGAACTCAGCATACAATTCTGGATGCTTGGCGCGGAGCGCATGGGGGCGCTCGAAGAACGCCTCCGTAACTACGGCGAAGAACTCTGCCGGATTTTCCGCACCGTAGGTATCCAACACGGTCGGAATTCCAGTTTCATCGGCAACACGTAGTGCAGCAAATTCCCGACTCATCACCCGCGACCAGGATTGGTATTCAGCTTTCGTTGCCAGAGCAGGCACGCCGTCGGCCGCGTAGTTCTCGAAGTCGAGCTGATGCGCAAATTCGTGTAAGACGAGGTTCCTGCCATCCGAAGGATCGGCCGCGCCCCGTCTGGCGTCATCCCAGGCGAGGACGAGCGATCCAAGACGGCGCCCGGTTTGACCAAGCCGATGCTGGTCGGCTTCCTCCAAGACGTTGGCACCAAGGCTCCGTGTCTCGTGTGCCATGTAGCCCGACGGGTAAACGAGAATCGAAGTAAGCTGCGGATAGTACTCCGTGTTGCGATGCAACAGGAGAAGGCAGGCCTGAGCCGCGATCGTGACCCGGATCTCGTCAGTCACTTCAAGACCACCGCATCCTTCGAAGCGTTTCTCGGCCAGAAAGACTTGAACATGACCTAATAGCTCGATCTGATCCGTCTGTGGAAGGCGCCGAAAGATTGGAACATTGCGTCTAATGACCGAACGCCAGGCCGCCGGAAATGGTTTTCCCTTTAGGTTTCGGCGACGGCGCTGTTTCAAAAACCCGAAGGTCATGCCGGAATCTCTGACTTACTAGGGGAGCGCGTCTAACGATTCTTTACCACTCCTTGGCAAGGCTGGAAATAAAGCCTTACGCCTTCGGCAAATTTTGCTTTCGCCTTACGGCATCGGCTGCTTGAGATCGTGAAGTTCCTGCCGATACCGATTCAACTTGTCATCATACTCAACTAATTGTCCTTCGGTATACCGCTGATCTGGGCTTCCTGGGAAGCGATTCGTGTTTCGAGGCTTCCTTTCTGTGCTTTGTAGGCGTCAGCGTCTCGCATGTTCTTCAGCGTCTGGTCTACAGCACTTGGCCTTCTCGTGCTCTCTCCAGCAGGTTGATTTTGCTGCGCCAGACGTTCCTGTTCAATCGCAGCCACGCGTTGCGTGGCCAGTTCGTCGTCGGCTTCTTTTTGGCTCGCCGTCAGAACGTTTGCACTAACTTTTACGGCTTGAATTAATGCCGAGCCAAGTAGCACTGGTTAGAGCATGCATGCGATGGCTATCTGGTTGCGCTAGTAAATGTCAGGACCGGTCGAGCAGCTTTCACGCCGGTGTGCCGAGGATGCCCACGCTGGCTCGCCAGGTTTGACGATGCGGTCCCGTCATGCGAGATCAGCCGCATTCCTCGAAGGCGATAGATGCAAACTTTCAGGCAATGAGGGAGCTTGAGAATGAACGGCTTACGTATTCGATAGAATTTGCTTCACACGCCCGCGGCGGCTTTGCTATAATTCCTAGAAATTCATAACCGGCCCTTAAAGGCAGCAGTTTCGTCCCATTCCATGAAAACTCGCATCGCCCGCCATGTGGCGATTTATGTTCTGATCGCCTTCACCGGTTACGGCATCGGCGCCTGTCGCCAAAACGTAATACTTAATCCCAGCGAGGATGATCTCGTGGTCCTCAACGGCTGTGTCGTTTCGGCATGCAACTACCTGGCAGCCGTCAAAACTCAGCACAAGCTGGAGGAAAACTTTTGGGCAAAAATTCTCCTGGTTCGTTATGTCGGTCACCCCGCCGGCCACGCCTACTGCGTATGGGAAACCGATGGCACCATTTACGGCTACGATCGCAATGCGGGCGGATTTCCGATTCCCATCTATACCCACGACGCGAAGTCGATCGCCATCATTTTGGCCGAGGAATTGTCAAAGCATCTTCACGAAAAACTGTCAGTGAGCCAGGCCGAGTTCGTAGAACCGTCGACCAAGGTGCGAAATTATTAGGAGAGTCCTTTAAGGTTAGGAGCGGCGTGTTCTCGGTTCCCGCCGCCCTTTGCCCTGCCCTCTCTCCTCTTCGGAGGAGAGAGGGTTAAGGCGCGAGCCCCCACCCATATTGTGGGCACTTCATAATCTCGTTCGCCGTGCGTTTGTAACGCCCCCTCCGTTTCGACTATGCAAAAAATCTTGGTCGCTCATTATTTGCGTGTCACAATGATTTGACCACGATGACGACGAATGTCGGCGCCTCCAAGGCAAGAGTAATTTTCTGGGGCGTGCGCGGCTCGATTCCAACACCGGGGCCGGGTACGGTCCGATACGGTGGCAACACGAGTTGCGTGGAAGTACGTGCCGAAGGCGAAATCATCGTCCTTGATGCCGGCTCGGGAATTCGCCTTCTCGGTCAATCGTTGCAGCACGAGTTCGGTTCCGATCCAATCCGACTGGCGATCCTGATTTCACACACCCATTGGGACCACATCCAGGGACTCCCCTTTTTTCTGCCGGCTTATAGCGGGAAAAACCAACTCCGGGTCTTCGGTTATGACGGCACCCGCACGCGACTGCGGGAGATTCTCGCCGGCCAGATGGAGACACCGTTTTTTCCAGTCACCATGGCGGAGTTGCCCGGAAAAATTCAGATTGAAGAGCTCAAGGACATGGATTTTGAAATTGGAAGACTCCGGGTGCGCTCGAAGTTTTTGAATCACCCGGGAGTGTGCGCGGGCTATCGCATTCACACGCCGGCGGGTTCGGTTGTTTACATGCCAGACAACGAACCGTTCGAACAGCTCGAGGTGCAATTGCGAAATCGCGGCGTAGAAAATACTGCGCGTAAATTCAAATCGCCGGCAGAAGAACGCGCTGATCTCATCGAATTTTTGCGCGGAACCGATCTGCTCATTCTCGATGCGCAGTACACCGACGAGGAATATCAACGGCACATCGGCTGGGGACACGGTTCGATCAGCAGCGTGGTCTCACTCGCTGCCGACGCGGATGCAAAACGGCTAGTGTTGTTTCATCACGATCCGAATCACGACGACGAGACGGTAGACAGGATCGTGGACGAGGCGCGGATGCAGATTGCGCAGTTGGGCAAGTCAATAGCGGTGGAAGGCGCGCGCGAAGGCAGCGAATTGATTTTAAGCTGACCCGGAGACTTCTGTTGCCGCCTTCCGGCGCCCGCTAGCTTACATGCGGCTCCGCAGAACGTCGCCCTACCAGGGAAAGGTTCGCGAGGATACATCGGTAGGGCGAGACTCCGTCGAGCTACGACGGTTCTCGCAGAACGCGGCGAGAGAAGCGCGGCCGTCGTAGATGCGACGCCCCCGTCGCATTAGTAACAGCGGCGCCCGTGCCGCCAGATTGCTGCGATATCGAGAAGATAGTGATTTCCAAACCGACCCGGCAAGGGCGCCGCGAGCACTTCCGGCGACGAGGGCGTCGCCGCCACGCTTGAAAGGAATAGACTTTAGGGGTTATTTTGCGATTTGATTGCCTCGTGGTGTAACGGTAGCACCAGAGATTCTGGATCTCTTTGTCTAGGTTCGAATCCTAGCGAGGCAGCCAGGATAATCAGCGAGCTTGTCGCCGAATTTGTCCGAGGTAGAATGGGGCCGGCGCTTGGGGGGATTGCCACAGTTACACTTATGGCAGACGAACTTAATCAGTTGAGACATGAGGTTGCGCGGCTTCGACGCGACCTCGACCATGTTTTACGCGTGCTGGGCCAGGAAGAGAAGCTGCCGCAGCAGCCGCGCCCGCCGTTTCTGCTGCTCGACGCTGAAGTGATATCGATCCGTCATAGCGCCGATAAGATGCCGATCCTGCTCAAGGCCGAAGAGGGATATGCCTGCATTTACCTGAACGATAACGAAGGCCGGGCGCGCGGATTGTTTCAAATAGACGAGAACGGAAGCGCGCGTTTTGAGATTTGGAATAAGGACCAGGAAGTAGTGGTCTCCATTGGCGAAACCAAGGACGGCTCCGGCGAGATTTTTGTCGCATCGGCTGACGGCAAGCCGCGGGCCGGGCTGAAGGTGCATGAGCTGGGCGGAATTGTGAGCGCGCAAAATTCCGCCGGGCAGACCAATGTGTTGATGCTCGGGAAAGATCAGGGCGGCACGTTCGTGGTAGCGGACGCGGAAGGCCGACCGGTGGCGGAAATCACGACAGTGGACGGCGACGGGGTTATTTCGATCAAGGGGAAAACGGGCTACCAGACTGCGTATATGGGGTGCGACGAGAATCGTGGCGTGATCGCGGTTCTCGGTAAAGAGGGCGAACAGGCGGTGGCGCTCAGCAGTAACGAAAAAGGCGGAACGCTCGTGTTTTTCGACTCAAAAGGCGAACCGAAAGGCAGCCTTCCGAAGTAGCTCTAGTCGCGCCGTTTCAGTGCCGCCCGGCCATGGCACTGAACATCGAGATGATCGGCCAAGCCGCGCATAGGACGCCGATCAGTCCGAAGAGAATTAGCTCGGGCAGAAAATCGCGCTCGCTATGAGGATCAAAAACCTTGGATGACAACTGCCGCAACGTGCGCAGTTCGGACAAAACCTCATTCGAGGGCTTCAACGAGGTGTTCGTGGCCGACGATTCGAGCACCGGACCGAAATTTTGATTCGTTATTGAAACAAGGCCGTGCTCGCCCAACGCCGTCACACCAGTCCCAGAGGCAAATTCACCATGGAAAGACTCCGGAGTCGCCGATTTCTTAACATGGTGAGCAAGGATGCCCGGCGTAAGGCTGAGCGAGTCCTGGCGCGACTGGAACGAACAATCGTTTAGCCAGTCAGGAAGGGAAGTCGGCGGGGGAGTCGCGGGTGGGGTTTTCATCTCTAAGTTTCACAGCCAATCTCATGCCGCACCCCCTTGCGGACGTACTTTGTTCGGTGCTACCGGCGGCGGCCCCGACGAGCCGCCAAACGCGACATAATGATGGATCGGTTGCTCCGTCGCGCGATGCCGAAATAATGGCGGCTTCGCCGCCTTTTTTAGCGTCGACCAAGAGACTGCTCGATCCCTCCTGGAACGCTCGATTGCGCAACACATTAACGCCGACTTCTACTTTTCGGCCGTATCGCGTTTGCCGCGAAAGAATTCCTGAAG
>QHPN01000009.1 GCA_003219115.1 Verrucomicrobiota bacterium
GGCAGCATTTGCGCGGAGGTGTTGCTCAATCAAAGCCACGCCGTCGCAGTTTTTGACAACCTGAGTGAAGGACATCGTCGCACTCTTGATCCCCGCGCGGAATTTATCGAGGGCGACTTGGCCGACTCGGAAATGACCGCCGAAACCCTGATGCGGCTGCGACCCGATGCGGTAATGCATTTCGCAGCGAATGCGCTGGTCGGCGAATCGATGGAAAATCCTTCCAAGTATTTTCGTAACAACATCGCTGCCGGTTTGAATCTGCTTGATGCCATGATTGTAGCGGATGTGAAGCGCCTCGTTTTTTCTTCTACCTGCGCCACCTTCGGTCCACCGAAGCGCGTGCCAATCGATGAAGAAACGCCGCAGCGTCCCATCAATCCGTACGGCGAATCGAAGCTGGCGTTCGAGAAAATCCTGAAATGGTACGATGCCATTCACGGGCTTCGTTTCGTTTCGCTTCGTTATTTCAACGCCGCCGGTGCGTCGGAAAAATTCGGAGAAGATCACCGCTGTGAAACGCATTTGATCCCGAACGTTCTCAAAGTCGCCTTGGGACAAAAAACCCACGTCGAAATTTTCGGGGCCGATTACGATACGCCGGATGGCACCTGCATTCGCGACTACATTCACATCGTCGATCTGGCCGATGCGCACATCCGGGCGCTCAATACCCATGAAAGCGACTTCTACAATCTTGGCACGGGCGGCGGTTCGAGTGTTCGTGAAGTAATCGAGACTTGTCGAAGAATCACCGGCCATCCAGTTCCAGTGGTCAAAAAACCACGGCGACCAGGAGACCCGCCGCGCCTGATCGCGTCGTCCGAAAAGATCAAACGCGAGCTCGGCTGGCAGCCAAGATTTCAGACGCTGGATGCCATCGTCGAGAGCGCATGGAAATGGCACCAAAAATTCCCGCGCGGGTACGAAGATTGAAGTAGCACTGGAGGGATGCGCTTTGTCGTGTCCCAAACTTCTTGGATGGCGTCGTCCATCGGGCAAGGGCCTGCGCGATTCACCAAAGCAAGCGCCTTTGGCGTTAAACAAAATACCAGCAAAGCAGCGATCATAACAAAAACGCCCGCCGGACGAACCAGCGGGCGTTATTCCTCCCCAAAACCAATGTTATGGCGTAGTTGTTGTCGTTGTCGTTGTTTCTTTCTTCTCAATTACCGCGCTGGGCTTACTTAGCACCACCTTGCGCACGATCATCCGACTCCCCTCGTTGACGTAATAAACCGTCGCAGGCAGATCCGGACGGATCTCCGACAATTCCACCGTCCGGCCGGTTGGATCGACAAAGGTAGTCTCCCTAGTGTAATAATACCGCACTGGCTCCGCGGCTGGAGTAGTACGGAAGGTGAAGTATTCGTCACCCGGGGTATAAGTTACAAATGATCCGGTTCGCGTCGTCAACTCGGCTGCAACTGGCCCGGCGTTCGTGGTCACCGTGGTCGTGGTTTGTGCCAACGCCGCACTGACCGCGATCGCGCCAGCCGCGCTGATCGCGAAGATTTTAGCTAATGTGTTGTCTTTCATGTTTGTCCTTTGCTTTGTTAAACGGATGCTCCCCGTCGTGACTAATTTTGACTGGCCCCCGGCGGGTATTATTCAACCGCAAGAGGGGTTCGTAAATTCGTCCCAGGCCGGACGTATCGCTGCGCCCTCCGTGCCCCTGATTTTTCGTTGCTTTTTAAAATGCAACCGCTGACCGGATTCCGCGATTTCCTTCCCGACGCCTGCGCGGAAAGAAACTACATTTTTGCAAAATGGCGCGAAGTGGCCGGGCACTATGGCTTCGTCGAATTCGACGGACCAGTCCTAGAAGAGCTCGATCTCTACAAAAAGAAATCCGGCGAGGAAATCGTCCGGCAACTGTACGAGTTTGTCGACAAAGGCGAGCGCGCGGTGGCATTGCGGCCGGAAATGACGCCGACGCTGGCGCGCATCGTGGCGGAGCAGCACCGGCAGTTCCGAAAGCCGCTGAAATGGTTCTCAATTCCTCAAGTGTTCCGCTACGAGCGACCGCAGCGCGGGCGGCTGCGTGAGCACTTTCAACTGAACTGCGACATCATTGGCGAAGAAGTGCCGGAATCTGACGCAGAGTTGATCGCGCTCGTCATCGATGTTGTGCGCGCGTTTGGATTTACATCGCAGGATTTCGTCGTACGCATTAGCGACCGCGAGTTCTGGACCGAACTGTTGAAGCTCGAGAAAGTCCCGCCTGATCGCTGGGAAGAGATGTTGCAGGCGATTGATAAATCGGAACGCGAGCCGCGTGAGAAAACAGAAGAGCGATTGGGCAAACTGGCGAAACCAGTATTCGAAATTTTAGAGAAAGGCGGCGAAAGCGTGAAGCTCAACGAGATTATGGGGAACCTGCGGATGCGGGGTCTCGCTGATTTCGCCAAGATTGATGTTCGCATCGTCCGCGGGCTGGCTTATTACACTGGAATCGTTTTCGAGGTCTTTGATCGCGCCGGCAAATTTCGAGCGATCGCCGGGGGCGGCCGATATGACCAGCTGGTGGCACAACTGAGCGACAACGCCGTTTCGTTGCCCGCGCTCGGCTTTGCCATCGGTGATGTCGTTCTGGGTGAAATGATTCGCGGCAACGCGACTGCTCGGGCGCAGATGGAAAAAACGATCACGAGCGAGCGTGACGTCGAGATCTATGTAGTCGTCGCGAAAGAGGAACAGCGAGGGAATGCCATGGCCGCCATTCAGCAACTGCGTGATAGCGGATATCGGGTTGATTATTCGCTGGCGAGCGCAAAAATCGCGCGCCAATTCCGGCTGGCTGAGCAAACCGGCGCGCGCTTTGCCATTGTCTTCGGGGACGAATGGCCGCAGGTGGGAGTGAAAGATCTCACCAGCGGCAAGCAGGAGTCCGTCCCGCATGACAAAGTGCCTAGCCATCTCGAATCGCTCCGCGAACCGTGATCCGGGTAGCGCACGCGCGTCTCGCGTGTTGGCGATTGCGTCTCGCGATCGCGACCCTTCCGGTGATGATCATCTCTTCTGATCGCGATGCATAGGGGAAAGCCTGTTTTGGCGAGACGCCAAAACCAACACGCGAGACGCGTGCGCTACCCAAAATCCTCGCGATGCCGATTCGTTATTCCTTCTCCTACCCGCTTGCGCGAATCTGTCATTCGCCCAGAATGACACGCCGGCTTTTTAGCCGGTTCAATGTATCGCACTCATCACTGCAACGAACTGCGAAAAACCGATATCGGTCGTGAAGTAAAACTCGCCGGCTGGGTTGCAGTGCGGCGCGATCACGGCGGCGTGATATTCATCGATCTACGGGATCGTGAAGGTCTGACCCAAGTCGTTTTTCGTCCGGAAGAGAACGCGGAAGTGGCGAAGCAATCCCACAGTTTACGCATGGAAGACGTCATTCAGGTTTGCGGGAAAGTCGCGCCCCGGCTGCCCGGAACTGAAAATCCGAAACTCGCGACCGGCGACATCGAAGTGCTTCCGCAATCGCTCACGATTTTGAATCGCGCCGAAAACCTTCCGTTTCAGATCGATGCCGAATTGAGCAACGAAGATCTCGAGCTGACCTATCGGTATTTCGATCTACGACGGCCACGGCTCTCCCGCAATCTGCAAATCCGGCACCGCGTCACTCAGGCCACTCGCCAGTATCTGGATTCGCAGGGATTTCTTGAAATCGAAACGCCGATTCTGAGTAAAAGCACACCGGAAGGGGCGCGCGACTTTCTCGTTCCCAGCCGGCTGTTACCCGGGAAATTTTACGCGCTGCCGCAGGCACCACAGCAATACAAGCAACTCCTCATGGTCGCCGGGATAGAAAAATATTTTCAAATCGCGAAAGCGTTTCGCGACGAAGATTTGCGAGCCGATCGGCAGCCGGAGTTTACCCAGATCGACATCGAAGCGTCTTTCGTCACGCCTAACGATATTTATACGCTGACCGAGGAGATGCTGGCGGCGATTTTCAAAGCGGCGCGCGGAATAGAAATCCCGACGCCCTTCCCGCGACTGACTTATCGCGAATCCGTCGGTACCTTTGGGAGCGACAAACCAGATCGCCGCTTTGGCATGCGGTTGGTCGATCTCGGCGATGTCTTTCGCGGCAGCCAGTTCAAGGTTTTTCAAGGCGCGCTGGCCGAGGGCGGGGTGGTTAAGGCCGTCAACGCTAAGAACTTCGCCGGCATTACCATCGGCCAGGTCGATGAGCTGACCGCAATTGCCAAAACATTCGGCGCAAAAGGACTTGCCTTCATCAAAGTGGAAAACGGGGAATGGAAATCGCCGATCGTAAAATTTTTCTCCGAAGCAGAGAAGGAAGCGCTCCGTTCCAAGTTAGAAATCGCGGAAGGCGATTGTATTTTCTTCGCCGCCGGAAGATGGGAAATCGCCTGCGAGGTGCTTGGCCGGATTCGATTGCGCGTGGCGGAAATTCAAAAACTAACGGCCGGTTCTACCGACTTGGACTTTCTCTGGGTTACAGATTTTCCATTGATGCAATGGAGCGCGGAAGAAAACAAATGGAACGCCGTCCATCATCCCTTTACCCGACCGAAAGCGGAGGATCTCCCGCTGCTGGACCAGAAGAAGTTCGATGAAATGCGCGCCGATGCCTATGATGTTGTCTTGAATGGAGTCGAGATCGGTGGAGGCAGCATTCGAATTCACGAGCCGGAATTGCAGGCGAAAATGTTCGAAGCGCTGGGCGTGAGCGCGGGAGATCAGCAGGCGAAGTTCGGACACTTGTTGCGCGCATTTCGTCTGGGCGCGCCGCCGCACGGCGGGATCGCGCTCGGTCTTGATCGCCTCGTTATGCTGATCTGCGGCGAAGAATCCATCCGCCAGGTAATGGCATTCCCGAAAAACAACCGTGGCCAGGAATTGATGACGCAATCGCCGGCCGAAGTCGATCCGCGCCAGTTAAGCGAATTAGGAGTCAGGCTGGCGGGAGAAAAGAAGCTGTAGCGGCGGCCGTGTCGGCCGCAGATTGGAACCGCGGATCACGCGGATAATTGGGAAGGAGAGATCCGTTTACGACGCCGGTGGCTGATGTTGGCGACCGGTGCGGAACAAAATGGCCACCAAAAAGGTGACGATGGTGCCGCAGCAGATCCACCACGGGAATTCCATCAGCGGCAGCCACGGCGGTTGCTCATAAAATTTTGTGCCGAAGATATGCGCGATGTTGTTAGGCAAACCGCTTACGCCTGCTACGACCACAAAACCGATGATCATCGCAACGATATTCCCGGCGTCGTTGCCGCGTTGTTTCGTGAAAATTCCACAAAGGAAGACGCCCAGAAGCGAGCCGTAGGTGTAACCAAAAATTCCGAGAACAATCGGAATAATACGCAGATCGGGTCGCACGATCACGAGGTAGGAAGTGATCGATGCGACAACGATCATGAGAACTGAAAATGCGATTGTCGCCCGGCGCACCGCACGGAGGCTCTGTTCTGCGGTCGATTGCGGATTGATGTAACTCTCGTACCAATCCCGCGTGAAACTGGTTGCAAGCGCGTTCAAGGCGGTGCTGAGCGATCCCATGGCGGTCGCGAAAATTCCGGCGATCAATAAGCCGCGCAGACCGACTGGCATTTGATAAAGGATAAAATGGCAAAAGGTTTCGCTCGGCGCTTTCGGCAGATTCGGATCGGGATGCGCCTGATAGTAAGTCCAGAGCAACAATCCGATACTGAGAAACGTCAGCACGATCGGGATGTCGGCGAGTCCTGAAAGCACCAGCGACCGACGACTGCGCCGGACATCGACCGCAGTCAACATTCGTTGCACCATGTCCTGATCGGTCCCGTGTGTGGCCATGGTGACGAAGGTCGAGCCGATCAGCCCGGCGAAAATGGTGTACTCAATCTCGAACATTCCTTTCCACTTTTCCCAGCCATGTTTTGCCGGGTCCAGGCCGGTGGTGATGAAGTCGGAGACACTGAATCCGCCATGGCGCTCGACGATTTCGTGCCAGCCACCGGGAATGGCGGAGTAGAGTAAACCGAGCGCGACGAGCGCGCTGCCCATCATGATGGAAGCCTGGATGAAATCGGTCCAAACGACGGCTTTGATCCCGCCAAGCGTGGTATAAATCGCGGTCAAGATAACAATCGCGACACAGGCTACGACATAAATCCAGAGCGTCTGCGCCTGGTTAGGTCGCGCGCCACTGATCATTTCGTAGGCAAGTGCGAGAGCGATCGCGGCCACATACAGACGCGCGCCCGATGCCAGGACGCGGGTAAAAAGGAAGATCGCTGAAGCGGCATTCTTTGTGCCGACGCCGAAACGGGCGGTCAGATATTCGTAGATGGAGTAAACCTTGTAGTCGTAATACGGCTTGATAAAAATATAACTAACGAGAATGCGGGCGAGGATGGTGCCAAAGGCGAGCTGAATGTAGGTGTATTTGCGCAAGGCGAATCCTTCGCCGGGCACGCCGAAAAAAGTCGCTGCGCTGGTTTCGGCGGCGATGATGGAAGCGAGAACTGCCCACCACGGGATGCGCCTGCCGCCAAGCGCGAAATCGTGCAGGCTTTCTTCTTTCCGGCCCATCCGCAGGCCGATAGCGATGATAATAAAGAAATAGAGAAACAGGACCGAGCAGTCGATTATCAGTCGGCCATCCATGTCGATCTTACTTAGCCACGGATGGACACGGATGAAACACGGATTTTTTCGAGCGAGCGATGTTCCACCATCCGTATCTCATCCGTGTTAATCTGTGGCGGATGAAATTGCTCGAGCTCGCCGCAGCGAATTTCGATCTGGAGAAGACGCTCGGTTCGGGTCAGGTTTTCCATTGGGAAAAACTCGGCCGCGCCTTTTGCGGGACGATTGGCGAGCGCGCGGTTTACGTGGAGCAACTTGGATCTGATTTGAACCTGCACATTGCTCAGCGCAAACTTGACGGCTTGAAGCCGTCGAGTTTGGCGACACTGATTGGCCATTATTTCGCGCTCGATCACCCGCTGGAGGAGATTTGCGCGTCGTTACCGCGCGATCCGGTCATGGATGTGGCGCGCCAGTTTTGTCGCGGCCTTCGAATTATTCGTCAGCCGAAGTGGGAATGTCTGGCCACCTTCATCTGCTCTTCGATGAAGCAGGTAGCGCATATCCGGCAAATTTCGCGGGCGATGCGTGAGCGATTTGGCGAGAAGAAGGAAATTTGCAGGCATGAAGTATATTCGTTTCCGCCGGCTGATCGATTGGCGGGAACGAGTGAGCATGAGCTGCGAAAATGCGGCCTGGGTTATAGGGCCAAGAATCTGCTGGCAACGGCGAAGCGCGTCGCCTTGCGAGAGGCAAACCTGGAATCTTGGAGTGCACTGCCTGACGTCGAGCTCCGCGAACAACTGTGCCAGCTGCCAGGCGTAGGCGCGAAGGTGGCGAATTGCGTCATGCTCTTCGGCTATGAGCGAATCAAAGCGTTCCCGATCGACGTTTGGATCGAACGAGTCTTGCGCGAGAAATATTTTCCAAGGAAACGAAAATTGACCAGCGCTAGCCTAGCAGAATTCGCTGCCAATTATTTCGGCACGCACGGCGGCTATGCGCAGCAGTATCTATTTCATCATGCGAGGATGACGGGGAAGAGGAGACGGAAAGGATGATTGCAGAGTTCGCCGTTGTGGAGTCAGGCGTGCCGCCTGCACTTGGTTGATTATTGCGGCAGACACGGCCGACCGCTAACGGGTGACGCCTCGGGATGACACAAAGGGCAGGCTGCTTTATTTTACCCCTCTAAATGTGAGCCTGTTACACGGGCGTTAAGGCGATGCAGTCTAGAACCGAACGACAAAAAATTCTGTGGGCGGTATTCTTCTCGCTCCTGTTGCATCTCGTAGTTGGCGTTTCCATCGCTTCTTTCGGTGACAAACTTCAGCCGCGTCTGCCGGAGGAAGAGAAACCGGTGGAATTGACGATTGTCGATGTTGCGCCCGCCGCGACCCCAACAATTCAAGCGAAGGACATGCCTTTTATTGACACGCCGGATACCAAAGCGACTACGGAACGACCAAGAGAACAAACATTCGAATCCAATGCGAACTCGATCGGTGCAAGTGAGTTGCCCGCCCTAGGAACGGCGCCGATACCAACGCAGGAGGGAAAGGATCTACCGACCCACGATTTGGAGAGTCACCCGTATTCGCTGGATCAACAGGGCGCTCAAGCGCAGCTCAGTTCGCGCCCGCCTCCCGTCCCCAGCGCCGTGCCTCAAGCCACACCACAACCGGTCGCCACGGAATCGCCCGCGGTCACTCCCTCCACACCGCAACCGACTCCAACCCCCACTGCCGACATGCTGGCAATGTTTCGCGCTCCTTCGCCACCTGCCGTTCGCACTCCCGGACAAGAGAACAAGGTAAGCGCCGCTTCGCGGGAGAGAACGCCAGCGCCGCGGCCTGCCCCGTCCGCAGCCTATCGCCGCGAGCAAGTACCCGAAAAAATGGCCGGCAATATTTCCAAACGCGGCGTCTCTTCGGTCAATGCCGTCGGCACACCTCTCGGCCGCTATTGGAAGAACGTGTATGATTCAATCGGAGCCCGCTGGTACGCCCTTTGTGACGCAAACGGCGACCGTGTTGATATTGGAACGGTGCGCGTACAATTTGTAGTCGCCCCGGATGGGAAGATCAGCAACATTACGATAATCAGTAGCGGAACGTCTGCATCGTTCACAAATCTCTGCCTTCAATCCGTCCAAGATGCCAAGCCTGCACCCATCCCCGAAGATGTCGTGGCCATTCTGCCACCGGAAGGCTTGGCGGGGGAAGTCAGCTTCACTTTTTCGCCCAATCGTTAAATGAGCGACGCGCTGAATTCCGTCATCGGCTTTTTTGAACGCGGCGGTCTCTTCATGTGGCCTCTGCTCATCTGCTCGATTGTGGCTCTAACGACAATTATACTCCGCAGTTTTGCTTTGCGCGAAAAACATGTCATGCCGCTGGTAATCGAAAGCGAGATCGAGCGATTAATGCCGGGCGGCAGCGCTGACCGGTTGATGCGAATTGTGGAGAACGATCAGTCATCGCTCGGCCGGATTGTGCGAATCGCGCTCCAGCATCTGCGTTCGCCTCGTTCCGAGAACGTGGAGGCCGTGCAAACGCGCGCCCGGCACGAGATGGTGATTCTGGAAAAGGGATTGATCGTGCTGGAAGTAATCGTCGGGATCGCGCCATTACTTGGGCTGATCGGCGCCGTCTCTGGTTTGGTTCACGTTTTCTCGCATCTGGGATTGAGCTCCGGCGCCTCCGACACGCGTCAAATTGCGCTCGGCATTGCCGAAGCCTTGAACGCGACCGTCTTCGGGCTTTCCATCGCCGTACCCACCCTCGTCGCCTTCAGCTATTTTTCAAAAAAGGTCGAGGTGATGTCGGTGGAAATGGAAACGCTGGTGGTGGAATTGATCGGAAAATGTTATTTCGGCCGCGGCCCACAGGAAGAATCGCCCTCGGTGCGAATGACTGCCCGCACGCAAGTATTTACATCCTGAACCCGCTGACATGAATTTTGCCGTTCGCAAACGTCGCGCGCCCTCCATCATTATCGTTTCGCTTGTCGATATTCTCATCATCCTGCTCATCTTTTTCGTGGTCTCGACCACATTCAAAAAGGATCAGCCAGAGGTGCAGATTAATCTGCCGGAATCGAAAACCGCGACGAAAGCGCCGGCCGAACTGGAACACGCCATCGTCATGGTGGACGAAACCGACGCCATCAAACTGGATGGCCGTCCGTTAGGTGTAGACGAACTGGAGAGCGCGGTTCGCAACCTTTCCCAAACGCAGAAGGCGTCGCTGGCCTTGCAGGCGGACCGGAAAGCATCGTTTGGAACGATCGTCAAAGTGATGGACGCGCTCAAGCTGGCGGGGGTGCGAAATCTTCCCGCATTTACGCGCGAATAGATGAAACTACTGATTCGGAAGTACGGCGACCCGGCATTGCGCATAAAAGGCAAGCCGGTGGCTGAGCTCGACGGCAGTATTCGCGAGCTGGCGGAAAACATGTTGGAAACCATGCGGGCGGCCAATGGAATTGGATTAGCCGCACAGCAAGTAGGCGAAGCTCTTCAACTCACCGTGGTTGACGTTTCGGCGGTGGAAGACCGCCCCAGCACGATGACATGGAATGGCAGGGAAGTGAACCCCAACGACCACATGCCCTTGGTCATTATCAATCCGCAGATTGAGACTGGGACGGAGAAAGAAATCGCGTCAGAAGG
>QHPN01000010.1:0-1995 GCA_003219115.1 Verrucomicrobiota bacterium
GGGAGAATCTCAGGACGCCCCGGCGCGCCGAGACGACGATCCCGGCTTTGTTGAGACGTTCGGCCAGGATCCGCACGTCCATGTCGGCGAACCGGGTGGCGACGATCGAGGAGCGCGCGCCGTCGTCCGTGGGGGACAGGATTTCGGCGTTCCTTTCGCGCAACCCTTCGATAAGGAGATCGGCGAGCGTCTTGTTCCTGGAGAAGATCCGCCCGACGTCCAGCCGCAGCAGGTAATCGATCGAGCTGGCGAGACCGGGCGCGCACCCGTAGGCCATGGTGCTGAACTCGAAACGGTGGGCGTTCGGGGGGAGCTTCAGTCGATCGGCACGCAGATCCCACATCTGCTCATGGGATCGGAATCCGACGAGCCCCGGCTCGAGGCGTTCGTGAAGATGGGGCGCGAGATACATCACGGCGACGCCGAAGGGCCCGCACAGCCACTTGTAGGATGCGGTAATCAGCGCGTCGACCCCGAGCGCCCCGACGTCGATCGGGATCCCGCCGGCCGACTGCGTTGCGTCGATGATGAGCAGCGCTCCGTTCCGGTGCGCGGCTTCAGCGAGCCCCGCCACGTCGAGTCGCTGGCCGGTGCTGTAAATCACATCGGAGACGCAGACGACGGCGGTCCGGGGATCGATCAGGCCAATCAGATCGTCGGCCCGATGATAATCGCCCTTCATGTCGGCGAGTCTGACTTCGGCTCCCGTGTGGCGCGCGACGCGCGCCCACGGGTAGATCGTGCTGGGAAACTCGAGACCGGTGCTGACGATGTTGCTGCCGGCAGTCGGCGCGACGGCCCAGGCGAGGGACGCCAGCAGCTCGGTCGCGCTCGATCCGACCGCGATCTCCTCGGGAGGGCAGCTGAACAGCCGCGCGGCCGACGCGTGCAGTGTCGCGAACGCCCGCTCCTCAGCGGCCTCGTCGAAATGGATCGTCCCGTTCTCCGCGAGATCGTGCATCCATTCGACCACCGCCCGCTCCGCGCCACTGTACATGAGGCAGACAGAGGCGGTGTTGAGATAGACACTCTTCCTGCTCGCGGGAAAATCGTCCGGTGCGACGATTGGGGTCAAGTCGGACAATGCAGTGTCGCCTCCGATTCCATCCGCCCTTCCTCGCTTAGCTTTAAGGTCCGTCCCGAGGATACTCCCTGCCTCACCTCAGCCCGTCAAGAGCGTACGCCCAGGGAGGTCCCGGTGTCCTTGGCGCTCATTATGTTTCTGTAGCGTTGTTTGTTTTGTTGACCACGAAAAGTTCGATGCCGCCTAACGAGACAGAGATTTCGAGACTTCGACTGAGAGACCCCTCGTTCGACTCGGAATGACATGAAGGAGCCGAGAAGATCACAAAGTCTCAAGCGCGCAATCGAGCACGTCGATCAGAAAATCGGCATCGTGTTCTTTGAGACACATCGGCGGCGAGAAACGAATTGTTTGTCCCCAAAGGCCGCCTTTGCCTACAAGCAGGCCCATCTCTTTACACTTTTCCATGACTTGCGCGGATTCTTCACGAGCCGGCTCTTTTGATTGTCGATCCTTCACTAATTCCACGCCAAGCAACAGCCCTTTGCCGCGAACGTCACCGATCAATTTATATTTCCCTTTCAATTCGTTAAGGCCAGCGAGAATTTTGTTGCCGAGGTTCAGCGAATTTGCCTGCATGTTTTCGCGCTCGATTACATCGAGAACTGCGCTGCCTTGAGTACAAACTACTGGATTCCCGCCAAAAGTGTTGAAGTGAATCCGGTCCGCGAGCGTTCGCGCAATCTTCTCAGTTGTCACTACGGCGCCTAACGGGCAACCGTTGCCAATTCCCTTTGCCATGGTCACGATATCGGGGATCACGCCCTGCGTTTCAAATCCCCAATAATGGGTGCCGGTTCGACCAAATCCTGTTTGCACTTCGTCGGCGATGCACAAACCACCGACCGCACGAACGTGTTCGTAGGCGTGTTTCAGATAGCTGTCCGGGAAAACGATGCATCCGCCGACTC
>QHPN01000010.1:2066-13738 GCA_003219115.1 Verrucomicrobiota bacterium
CATATTTTTTACCTGCATCGACATCGTCCCGGTCCCACAAACCGCGATAGGGGTCGGGTGTGATGGCATGATGCACCCCGAAGCTGTGCGGAATGTTAAACTTCCACGCGCGATTCCCGGTCAGACCCATGGCCAAAGTGCTTCCGCCGTGATACGCATTTCTCAGCGCAATCACGTCGTAGTTTCCGGAGTAAGCGCGTGCCATCAGCAGCGCGAGGTCATTCGCTTCTGAGCCTGAATTCACGAAATAACAAACTTTGAGGTCGCCCGGCATTTTCGCGGCAAGTTTCTGTGCGTATTCGGCGATGTTCGGGTGCAAATAGATTGTGGTGGAATGCTGCAGTGTTTCGCTTTGTCTGCGCGCAACATCGACCACATCCGAATGACAATGCCCGACGCTTACCGTCACGATGCCACCAAGGGCGTCCAGGTATCTGCAGCCATGTTCGTCCCAGACGTATTGCATTTTCCCTTCCACCAGCATTAGCGGCTTTTTGTAGTAGAGAAAAATTCCCGGGTTCAGAAATTTTTTGCGTAATTGCAAGATTTCGTCGGCCGACGGGCCAGCGTACTTGATCGGTTGGTAATCGAAACTTGCGAGCGCCGGTACCTGTTTCATGTCAATGCATTATTGCGCAAGCAAAGATGAGCGCACCGAGCAATAAGCCGCAGCGGAAATGGTTGAGTTGATAAGGCTGCATCGGGTCGTAGCGTAGGGAAGATATTACGCTAAAGGAGCGACCAAATGCCAAAATATCTTATTCGGGGATCGTATTCGGACCAAGGTTTGAAGGGCCTGCTCGAAGAGGGCGGGTCAAAACGCCGCGAGGCGGCGGAGCAATCGATCCAAGGCCTGGGTGGGCGACTCGAAGCCTTCTATTATGCCTTTGGCAACGACGACTTTGTAATCATTGCGGATCTGCCCAGCAACGTGGACGCATCAGCCCTGTCGCTCACCGCCAACCTCAGCGGAGCCTTGAAATCGCATATGACGGTACTCATCACACCCGAGGAAGTTGACCAGGCTACGAAGAGAACCGTTAAGTTCCGCCCGCCTGGAAAGTAGAGTCTTCCGGCCAGTTCAAAGTTTTTTTGTCCGAAAAGCTCGGGAGTGCAAAAAAAGGAGGACTGCTCCCTTGGATGCTGCGGTCCTATCTGAAAAGGGGGCTACCGGATCATCCGGCTACCGGGTCATCCCATAGGCGCCAGCACCATGATCGTGCTGGTAGGCACGCAGAGCGTAGCGGGTGCGAGACCCCATGATTCCGTCGATCGGACCCCGATAATAACCGGCTCGAGCGAGTTGCCGCTGTAAGCGCGCCACGCTTGATTGGTGGCCGTAGCCTGAACCGTAGGCGTAGCTAGCGTAAACCGGACTAGAATAGCCGCCTGCGCCGTAATAACCCCCGCCGTAATAACCGCCACCGTAGTAGCCACTCCCGTAGTAAGGAGGGTAGGGGTAATAGCCACCGTAGGGGTAGTATCCGCCGTATCCGTATCCATAAGGGTAGCCAAAGCCAAAAAATGGGAAGCCAAAGCTACCGATGAAAATGGTACTGTGATCGTGATGGTGATGCCAATCGCCGTTCCAGTTTCCGCCACGGAATGTTCCCGTTCCCGGCCTGACGAAGGAGTGCGATGTGCTGGCCTGCGGCGTGAATCCAGTGCTTCTGTGCGTTTGCGCGTGGACGTTCCCGGATGAGATTGCGAACAGCCCTAACGCGACAACAAGGACAACCAATTTCTTTGCAGTCATAAGGTCTTTCTGAGGGTTCCAAAAAATATAACCCCGAAGCGCGCAAACGTCGCGGTTTTTTTCTTGTTTTTCAGAACCTGCCCACGCTTGTCGGCCAAGGATGTTTGCGGTTGGCGTGGCTTTGCGTGCGCAGACTTCAAAGACGCCTTCTGACGAAAGAACGTATCTTACGTATCTTCCGTGTCTAGCGTCTCGACGAACAGCTGGGTTAGAAGAAAATCACATCATGAAAAACCGGAATCTTAAACTTGGAACGTCGCTTAACCACTTGGCTCGGCTGATCGGCTCGCTCTCGTCGGTTGGTTTACTGATAGTGTTCCTTGCATTGGCGCCGTCAGCGAAAGCAGCCGACACGACTGACACCGCATATGGCAACTTCGCCCTCTCTGCGGTGACGACCGGAACCTCTGACACGGCCATCGGGTTTGACGCTTTGCGCTTCACAGGGGATGGAAGTGGCAACACCGGTGTTGGTAAGGCTGTGTTGCACGAGAACATAAGCGGTGATAACAACACTGCCTTTGGTACTTCAGCGCTCTATCATAATAAAACCAGCGATAACACTGCGTTTGGATTTAGCGCGCTCAGCTCAAACACCAGTGGCCCCGCTAACACGGCCATTGGCTTTGAAGCGCTGGAAGAGAATACGACCGGCAGCAGTAACACAGCCGAAGGGTATTTTGCGCTTCTCCAGAACACCATCGGTAATGATAACACAGCAAATGGTTATGGAGTCCTTTTTAGCAATACCAGTGGCAGCAATAACACCGCCACGGGCAGCCTCGCACTCGAAGTCAACCAGACCGGTGTTGATAACACGGCCATGGGTTACTCTGCGCTCAAGAACAATGCCGGGAGCAATAACACCGCTATTGGTTCGCAAGTGCTGTCCGCGAACAAAGACGGCCACTATAACACCGCCACCGGTTTTCAAGCGCTCTTGAACAACTTCAGCGGCGTATCCAATACCGCCACCGGTTTTCAATCGCTCCTGAGCAATACCGGGAGCAATAATACAGCGACCGGGTCTCAAACACTGTTTTACAATACCAGCGGTTACTACAATACAGCAGCTGGAGCGGGAGCGCTCCTGGCCAATATTGATGGCTACCAGAATACCGCCATGGGTCTGCAAGCGCTTGCCAACAACGCACACGGCTTCAACAATACAGCCGAAGGATTCGATGCCCTGTTTCATAGCACTGGTTCGAACAACATCGCGGTTGGCGCCAACGCTGGAATTAATCTCACCACCGGGAGCAACAACATTGATATTGGCACCCCAGGAACCGCGGGGGAAGCGAACACCATCCGCATCGGGAAATCAGGCACCCAGAACAAAACCTTTATCGCGGGTATCTCGGGCAAGACCGTGGCGAGTGGGGTCGGGGTCATTATCAACGCCACCGGTCAGCTCGGAACGGTTGTTTCCTCAGCTCGGTTCAAGGAAGCAATCAAGCCGATGGATAGAGCTAGCGAGACTATTCTTGCGTTAAAGCCAGTTACGTTCCGCTACAAGGAAGAGCTGGATCCCGACAAGATCCCACAGTTCGGCTTGATCGCCGAGGAAGTAGAGAAGATTAATCCTGACCTGGTAGTGCGCGGCGAAGACGGAAAAGTCATGACCGTTCGTTACGAAGCGGTGAACGCGATGTTATTGAATGAGTTCCTTAAGGAACATCGGAAGGGGGAAGAACAAGCAGCCAAACTAGCGCAGCAACAAAGCACGATCGTTGGGCTCAAGGCGGTGATGGCAAAGCAGCAGAGAGAAATTGAAAGCCTGGCTACTACCGTGCAAAAGGTGGCCGCGCGGGCCGGCACAAGTAAAGCAGAGCTGCTGCTCGCTACCCGAAACCGATAGCGGACGCTGCGAAGTCGTCGTCTAAGAGGGAAGCAGCCTTTTGTGTCAATGGTGAGGACTGGCGCCAACTTGGCTCCAGACGTCAGGCCTCGAGTCGGCGAAACTGCTCCGCTTGGCTTATTTTCAAAGTTTGAAACCAGACCGGTGTCCTCTAGGGCAACTTGTAGACTTCTACCAGAGCGACGCCAGTAGTTCCATTTTTTCCGCTGACGACGGCAGTGGTGTTGCCCAGCGGTCGAATGCTGATGATGGCCGACTCGGCCGCACTCGGCGGCGCAAAACCACTGTTCTGAATTTCCGACACCTGGGAGCTTTGCTGCCAATTATCGTTAGCAGCGACGGCGTTCCCGTTCGCGTCAAACAGCCCGAGCACTGGATCCGTCAAGACTCCCGTGACACCGAACTGGATCAATGTTGGTCCAAGCGCGCGCACGATCACTCGGTTTTCCGCCACCGCGGTAATGAATCCCGCAATCATGACATTAGTATTGGTACCAACCATCCCGCGCGAACTGATGTTGGTTAGCTGGGCGGTGCTGGCGGGGCTCTGATCGTATATTTCCAGAAGTCCGACGCCAGTGGTGCTGTTCTTACCCGCCAGGATGGCAGTGTAGTTGCCGGAAGCAAGACCGGTCTGCAGGATCGCGGGTTCGCTATCATGCGGCGGGGCCTTGCCGGTGGCCTGAATCGCCGCTTGTTGTGTGTCTTTCCAATTGTCGTTAATAGCAATTTGCGTCTGGTTACCATTGCGCAGGTCCAGAGTCGGATCAGGCAGGAACCCTGTTATTCCAAGGTCACCGAGAGTGGGTCCGAGCCCGCGCACGAGCACGTCTTTATTGCCCGTCGGACCGATGATAAATCCGCCGATGAGGACATTCCCACCGGTGAGCACTTGCGCGCGTGCGGAAATGTTCTGAATGGCCGCGGTCGCAGGCAGACCCGCAAAGATATAGGCTGCGCCGGCCGTACCGGCACTATTATCAGACTGGTCGCCATTGATACCGGTGGCAGCGCTGCCCTCGTCCCAGGCTCCGATCGCGACTGTGTCGCCCGAGATCGCTACCGAATACCCGAACTCATCGAATGCTCCCGTATTGGAGGCTTTAAGATACGCTTGCTCCGTCCAAGTGCTGCCACTTCGGAAAAAAACATAAGCTGCCCCGGCAAACGAGGAAGTGTTATCGCTCTCGTCGCCGTTGACTCCGGTGGCTGAGCTGTCCTCGCCGATAGCTCCGACAACCGCGGTATCGCCCGAGATCGCTACCCTAACTCCGAACCTATCGAATGCTTCCGTATTGGAACCTTTGAGATACGCTTGCTGCATCCAAGTGGTGCCGTTGCGTACAAAGACATAAGCCGCGCCGGCGTCAGTAGCGCTATTATCAGATTGGTTGCCATTTATCCCGGTGGCAGCACTGGCCTCGTGCTGAGCCCCAACCACCGATGTGTTACCCGAGATGGCCACTGCCATTCCAAAAAAATCACCTGCCTCCGCATTGGAAGCTGTAAGAAGCGCCTGCTGCGTCCAAGTGGTACCGCTGCGAACAAAAACGTAAGCCGCGCCCGAAGATTCCTCCTCCCCGACCACTGCTGTGTCACCGGAGATTGCTACGTCAAAGCCAAAGGCGGCAGGGCCCGCCTGAGAGGCCTTGAGATAGGCCTGTTGTGTCCAGGTATTCCCGTCACGCACAAAAACGTAAGCCGCGCCGGCACCGGGGGCGCTATTATCCGATTGAACGCCGTTGACTCCCGTGGCAGCACTGGCCTCGCCTGAGGCCCCGACCACGATTGTGTTACCTGATATCGCCACCGAGCGGCCGAAGACATCATTCGCGTCCGTATTGGAGGCCTTGAGATAAGCCTGTTGTGTCCAGGTCGCGCCATTGCGCACAAAGACATAAGCGGCGCCGGCGTCAGGAGCGCTATTATCAGATTGATTGCCGTTAATCCCAGTGGCAGCGCTCGCCTCCAGCTGAGCTCCAACCACCACCGTGTCACCCGAGATCGCTACGGAGATGCCGAATAAATCTCCTGCCCCGGTATTGGAAGCTTTGAGGTACGCTTGCTGGCTCCAACTGCTGCCATTGCGCACAAAAACATAAGCCGCGCCCGCGTTCACAGCACTGTTATTACTCTGGTTTCCGTTGATGCCGGTAGCTGCGCTGTTCTCGTTTGGAGCTCCCACCACTACCGTGTCGCCGAAGATTGCTATCGAAGATCCGAAAAGGTCACCTGCGTCCGTGTTCGAAGCCTTCACGTAAGCCTGCTGCGCAATTGGATCCACCGTGATTGGATAGCGCGCTGTGCTCTCGGCGACACTTACGATAAGACCTTCCGTCCCGGCGACAAAGTGGGCCGGCAGACTTCTGCCGTCCGCATCCAACACTTCGAGCTTGTTGTAAGTAACGATGGCGACTCCACTTTCATTGACGAACCGAACTTCGCTTCCATCGCTGGCGATTACAGGGCGTAGATTGCCAAGAACCGAGAAAGCAAATTGGAGAGGAGCTTTATTTCTTTCAGGTCCATTCGGCCGCTTCGCGACGGTGAAACCGTGCTCCAGGCCACTCCGATCGTTGACGAACCATTCACTCAAGTCTGTTCCCCGTTCGTAAGTAAGGCGCCGACCTTCCGCCTTCGTGGCGTGCGCTTTGGTGGCAGTTTGCTCGTGACCCGGGAAACCATAAGTGCGCAGCTCGAGGCCCCAGCGCCAATCGCCTTGCTCCGGCTGCGTTAAGAATCCGCCACCATCGAACTCCGTCTCCCATTTCTGACCCGGATTGGGAGCACGATAGCCGCGGGCGCTCACAATCATGGCATGTCGCTGTGCTTCGCGCGCTGCGCGAATGCTGTTCCAATCCGCAGTCGTCAACCCGCTGTTGGCCGGTTCTGCTTTCCAACCGCAATCCGAGGCCATCACCGCTAGCGCGCGGTCGTATAAGCCAGCCGCATTTTGGCCGCCGAGGACAGCCAACCCCGTGGAGACGTTTTTTAAAAAACCGTTGGTTCCGGCACTACTCCCAGCCGCGATCAGTAGCAGAGACACTACCATTGACCCACCCGCCGGGAACAACCCAGAGCGCAAACGGCTATTCTTCATAAGAGTATTTGCCTGTCTGGCTTCGATTGCAATTTTACCGCAATCGTTTGTCAATCCTAATCGGGGGGCAAAAGGGGTTGATCGTAACCATTTTCACTTTTTTGACATGTGCGCAGAACTATGGCGAGACGCTTGTCCTCGAGTCAGTGCGTCTGCTACGGCCGCATAGTCGGTTGCATTAATTTCTCGGACAGTGCGTCAGGGCTAATTAGTTAGTTTAGACTTAAAGTTAGTTGGTGTCTGATATGCGAGACTGGAGTGCAGTCTGGGTGTGGTTATCGAAGATTTTTTGGTGCAGTTCACTAACTTGCGAGCGGGCTTACTTAACGGTGTCTTCATGTGGCTTCGCTTGCGTTTTGACCCTTAGCCCACTGTCCGCCAAATTAATGCAACCCTAATTCATTGCCGCGAGCGCAGAGATGATAAACTGCGCCTTCAAACTCGATCCGCAATGGCCGCGCCATTTAGCGCTGTTATTCGTTCTCTGGCAAAATATCAAAAATATAGATGCGACATTCCGCCAAGAGTTAGATGCGTTGTCCTCAGTACGCCATAAGTATAAAGGTGTAAGGCAAACCAATTTCTTTCCATCTGCCCGGCTTCCACCGCCAGTGCCGAAGCGCTGCCATAGCCGAACGGTCGAGTCCTGGAAAACCCGTGGAGGTGATAACCGTGACATTCGTTACCGCACCAGTCTTTAAATCAAGTATTACTTTGAACTGGCCAGTTCCCTGGTGTCGCATTGCTCTCTCATCGTATGAATAATCCGGAGTAACAGTATGAATCGCATCGTCCATCCAGGGCGGGCGATCCCCATACTCGGTTCCAAGATGTGCAACACCTTTCGCATCAATCGCGGCGGAGGTTGGGTAGCGGTGCGCCAGCGGAGGCGGCGGCTGTGAGACGTCATGCCAGGTCGCCACGGCGTCAGCATCACGGCCGCCGGCGGCTTTCGCTTTTCGCAACGCATCATTAGTTGCTTGCTGCTGTGTCGCGGCAGCTAACGAAACCGAATAGTTCGTCTTGTGGTCAGCAGTTTGAAACGCGACAACTGCGCCATAGCCCCCTTCGATGTCGAAGCGATCACCTTTGGATTAGCACCACCCATCGCAATGCAATCTTGAATGACACGGCTTTTTACCTTGGCTTCATTGAAAGGTCCGCTATGGCAATAGCTATATACCAGTTTGCCGGTCTTCGGGTTTGTTGCGATCGCGACAGCTGAAGCGGCCCTAGAATCTAAAATCGTTGCACAGGTGAAGAGCAAAACAAGAGCGACAACTTTAGTGAATTGAAGATTCCGATTACGAGCCTGCATCAAACCCTGGCCAGCCAGCTAAGGTCAATGTCAATATTAAGATCTGGCTGAAACTGACTCCGGACGGCGGTTGCCGTTAATGAGCCGTTCCCACTCCCGCAACTGGATTCAGCTTGAAGGCGGGCATCTCGTGATCATCGGCAATGCGACAGTAGCTGCCATCGTTGAGTAGCCCGTACGCACGCAGGCGCTTCGCACTGGCCTGGGCGAAACCTTTCCAACCATAACCGCGCTCGCGTTGCCCCAGCGCTCTCACCACATCAGGTCGCGCATGGCCGCTCACGGCTTCGCCCACCACGCGATTCTCGGTGTCGGTGAGCAACAATCGGTGCGGCACCTCTCCTCGGTCCTTCGCGTAGATCCAGCCGCTCACCTGGAGGTGGTCGGGCGAACTGGTGGCGTCTACTCTTTCGATGCGGCCGAGACAAGTGACCGACGTGGAGGAGAACACGCTTCTCATTGGCGCCAGTTCCTGCTCGCCAAAATGAACGGCTTCCCGTGACGCTTGCTGCATGAGCTCTTCGACTCGCGAGGTGCGGGGATAGATGTTCGCGATGACGTTGTCGTCAAAGACACCTAATCGTGCGGCGAGAGCTCCGAGATCGCGTAGGTAGGCCCAATCATGATGGCTGCGAGCGGAATTTTGTCCAAATGACAGCAGTAGAACCACCAGCGTCACAGTAGTCACAATGCGCGGATCCCGCGGTGGCATCCTTCGCAGGTAATAGAGCAGCAGACACGCCGCTATGATGAGTGCCGTCGTGCAGTAGCGCGAGGACAACGCAGTGCCCACTCCGAGGGGGATCCGGCCCGCCCCGGTGAGGAACGCGGTCCCCACGAGAAAGACGAGCATCGCAGACAGCACAGCGCCGGTATCGCGCTCGCGGCGACGTATGACTTGCGCGACGGTATAGGAACAGGCGATGAACAACGCGACGCCGACCACTCCTGCATGCCACTGGTTCCGCGTAATGAAGAAGACTGGCGAGCCGAGGTAAAGCGCGACGAAGCGTAGGATGTCGATAGTTCTGTGTAGCAGTGCTTCGCGCAGCGTCCCGGGGCCGAAGACGAGATGGTAGTCCGACAGGTAGAGGCACCACACCACGCACGTTGCAAGGAGCAGGAAAAGCAAGCGACGCACGCCGACGCGCATCCAGGCGGCGAACGCGAACGCCATGGGTAGGGCAAAAAGACCGCTGGCCATCGATAACGCGCTTGCGGTGCCACATACCGCCGCAAGCACGATGTAGCGCCAGGACGCCGAGGGTGACTCGGTACTACGAAGGACGGCGTAGAAGGACGAAAGAGCGAAGAAGTAGACAGCAAAGAATTGACTTTGAAAGCCGCAGACCAGGTTCTCGTATTGTGTCCAGGAGCAGCACAGCGCCAGGACGAGTCCGAAACAAAACGAAAGGTCAGTCCAGCTGGCTTCGCGGCGGCGTACCGCCAACACGGCGAGAAGCGCAGCGTTGGCCGACAGCATGAGCCAGTTCGCCCCGATCGTGCCGATGTTGCGTCCGCCGAGCCAGCGAAAGTCAGCGTAGAAGAACAGCTTCGAGAACAAGATGCGATGCTCGTTGTGCTGATGCCAGAAGGCCCACCAATTCCCCTTGTTGACCTCCAGATAAAAACCGACGCCGCCGTCCCATTGATCTCGGAA
This sequence comes from Verrucomicrobiota bacterium, assembly GCA_003219115.1. GTDB lineage: Bacteria > Verrucomicrobiota > Verrucomicrobiia > Chthoniobacterales > UBA10450 > AV69. Next base: position 11,762 of record QHPN01000010.1, read on the forward strand.
CTGCGCGGGCGAATAGTTCTCGAGCGTCCCGTAAAGGCTAGAACTTAATATGTAGAGGCCGAGCAGACCTAGCAGCACCTTCAAAACATCGATGGCATGCCGGCGAGCGTCTCTCATCGGTCTCAGTTGGTGCGGATGATCCAGTTGGGGTTGCCTCCAAAGTGAGGGCATCAGAGCCTCGTCCGGTCGTCCATCCTGTCAAAAAGTGTAATGTAACGAAAACATCGCTGAGCTCATCGTCTGGGCGCGCGTTACTATGAACCCATCGGCAAGGCTTCTTCAAAATCTGAGCGAACCTCGATTGCGTTGACGCCAGGCTGGCGTGCTAAGGCGTCTAAGCGCAGCACCGACGAAGTTCGCTTCCGGGGAACGGCCGCCCCACACAAAGTGCGAACTCCTTTTAATATAAGCTGCAAATTGCATCCGACGGCCATACGGTTGCGTTGCACGAACAACTCAGGAGTAGCCGTGAAGCAGTTTGAAGGGAACTGGCCGCAAGGTCATGGATTCCGCGACACGCTTCACTTGATCGCAAACATTATTTCAACGTATAGCGCGTCGGGAGAAGGGACGAGGCAGGACATCCTTAACACCGCCGAACTCATGCGTATGGGCGCGCGTTACTATGAACCGGTCGCTAAGGTTCCTTCAAAATCTGGGCGAACTTCGCGTCCGAAAAAACTATAGTACATAGCGTTCAAGCAACGTTGACTTGTTGACTAATGTGCCGGACAAATGCTTCAACCAAATAACCTGCAAGCTGGTTGGTTCGATAGATCTGCTTGTGCTCCTGAGCGACCCACACGACTTCTCCAGCGCGGAAAGTGGGCCTGAAAATAAGTTCTTCGAAAAGCGGACCGTCCGCGTGAGGATCGCCAAAAACACCGAACTTGCGTTGGAAAATCCGGGCCTCAAGCGTCGCATGGGACACCGAGTTCAGGTAGAACTCTGCCAGGTGGATACCCAAGTACATTCCATGAATTGTATTGACGTAGAGCAGGTGCTCCATTGGCTTTCGAAACCCGAACGTCAACACGTTAGACTTTCCGGCTCCTTCAGTGAGTAAAACTTCAATGGTTGCAAACAGGGTCTCTACACCCTGACTAACCAGCCGCGCGCCATGTGCGGAGGAAGCCAGGCGTTCAGCGTCCATGCGCTCTTCCAGCGTTTGCGCCAGCGCTTTCACTTTGCTAGTAGCGGCGTTTGCGCCAATTTCGTCTTTCCGCTCGGATACGCTGACGGCAATTCTAATCTCATCGACAACCTTCTGCAGGCCGGCTGAGGCCGAAACTGCCAACTTGTTTGCCAAAATGGGAGAGTAGGCTCTTACGTCGGCCGCAGTAACGTCCTTCCATACGGGCAGAATGATTTTGCGGGTGGCTGTTTCGAGTGCGAACAGACCGCCGAGCTCGTTTTCAGCCCATTTTTTCTTGGCAAAGAAAGCTTTGCTTAAAACGACGACTCCAAAATCGGAGGTAAGAAGACCTTCAGTGATTTTCTGGAGTAGATTATCTCCAAGGGTGAGCTGGAACTTGTCGTACCAAACTTCAAAAAATTCGCGCAATGCAAAGGCCAAGGGTTCGACAAAATCGCTTTTGTCTTCTGAGACATGACAGATGAAGAGGCGCACTTCTTACTCACCTCGCCGGAAATATCATTCAAATCGCCAGAGTCACAACTAAATATTACGGTTTTGTAATTTCATAAACCCTTTTGTGCGTGGCCGTTGTCGCGGCGTCGGAAAAGTTTACGAAACGTGCAGAATTGAGAATCTTACAGAAATTATATTTCGTTACAAATCGCGCTCTACCTCAACTACTACCACCGCATTAAAAAGAGACCGGCGTAGCTTATGCTAGCGTTCTATCACTCTCGGTTGGAAAGTTAATCCAAAATGGGCGTAGCGTTGGATCGGTGGATCCACTGAGACTCCTGTCCGCGACACGCTCTACCTGATTGCAAACATTATCTCAACCT
>QHPN01000080.1 GCA_003219115.1 Verrucomicrobiota bacterium
TGATTGGGACCAACACGCGATTGCCGTTGCGCGGGAAGATGCGAACGAAAACGAAACCTACGTTGCGGCAGATGTTGAGGTGGAACTCGGCGCCGCATTGCGGTCAATCGCATCTCCCACGGACGAAGGAAATTGTGTGGTGATAGTCGACCCCCCTGCGACCGGTCTGAACAAAATGATTCTCGAGACGCTGATCGAAAATCAGTCGACCCACTTGATTTACGTTTCCTGCAATCCCGCTACGCTCGCCCGCGACCTGGCCACATTGAAAGAAACGTTCCGCATCGATTCGATCACCCCCTTGGATATGTTCCCGCAGACCGCCGGGATCGAAGTCGCGGTCCATCTAGATTCGCTAAGCGTAAACAAGTAAATCAATTTCCTCGGGCAGAAGATTTGAAACTTCGCGAATGACGTTGCCGCGAAGAAGATTGATGAGGGCATTACGTTTCGGCGCGCCGAGAATCAAACGCGATGCTCCCAGAGTTGCGGCAATATCGACAATCGTTTCCGCCGCAGACGGGCTGACGGCATAAGCGAAAAGCGGTTGACGATCGCCGGCCTGCTGTTTGGCGGCGCGAAAGATCGCGCTCGCTTCTTCGTCCTCCTGCCACTTCCGTTTGGCATCCTGCTCGGTCATGAACGGTTGCTCGCGCACGAAGAGCAGATAAAGCCGACGGCCAGTTTCGCGCGCTTCCTTTAAAGCAAAATCGAGAGTGCGGCCTGTCCCGCGAATGGCGCAGAGAATTGATTCCGTAGCGAGGAGTGAGGTTGGCGACCCCGATTGCATCGCAGCAGTCAACGTTGCCGGTGCGGCTCCCACAGGAATTTTTTCGGCAACGAGCGGAGCTTTCGCTTCTTTCTTGGCGCGGCGTTCCTGGACGAGACCGCGTAGGATCAGGCCCGCGGCAAGAATCGTGACGGCGAAGTAACGCGCGTTCGGCTTGTCGATAAGCAAACTCATTTCGATCGCGAACATGACGATGAACGTGAGGAACATGATAGTGCGTTCCCAGGTTTTGATCGCGAGTTTCCGATCGGTGGCGCTCGCCCCGAGATTGGTGGCGATAGCGCCAACGACACCGACGGCGTAAAGATCGGCCAGACCGGCCATATCTTTGACCATGAGGACGAGCAACATCGGGACAATGGTGGCGAGCATCATGCCGGCACTGGGCACACCCCATTTGTTCAAGTGCTGAAAGAGGTTGGGCAGCTCGCGATCGCGCGCCATGAGAAATTGGATCGTGATAAGATCGACAATCGCGGTGTTGACGGCGGAGAGCAGAAGTAATGCAAAGACGATGCTGACAGCAATACCGAAGGCGTGACCGATGCCCGAACCGAGTGCGCCGCCCACAAAACTTTCTCCCATGTAGCGAAGCATGTAGTCGCGCACGCCTTCTGCGCCGGGTGCGTTGACGTCACCGTTCGCGACCTGCAGTCCGCCAAGCGCGTGCATGGCAAGACCGAGCAAAGCCGTGAAAATGCAGACTTCGATCATGACCCAGAGAATGGCGCGGGTGGAAGTTTTGCGAACCGACGGTTTCGTGTCAGTGCTGCCAGGGTCGAGTTTCATCACGCCAGTGGCGTTGGCGATTGCTTCGACACCGGACAAAGCGAGCACGATGCCGACGAAGCCGGCCCAGTTCGACCAGAAGCCGCCGTGCAACGGTTGCAAATGTCCGATCGCTTCGTGGATGTGCGGGATGCTGAAGAGCCCGAGCACGACGACGACAATCAGAGTTGGTACCGAAATCAAAAAAGCGAGGCCCCCGGTGTGTCGCGGGCCAAGGAGGTTGAGTAATCCGATCATGAGAATCGCGGCCGCGGCGAACTTTTCAGGATGTGGCACGCCGAGATATTGAAAAGCGGAAAGGGCGCTGATTGCCGCAGTCACGAGATAATCGGCGACGAGCAAAAACGCGCCGACAATGGAAATGACTTCGCTGCGATGGCGCACGCTCGCGTAAACGCCACCGCCGTCCGGATAAAGACGGCAGATGATCATGTAGTTGAACCCGACGAGCGCAGTGAGCACGCACATAGGCGCGATGAGCCAGAACGAAGCGTAACCGGCAACAGCAAAGGCGAGACCGATGACGTAGGCTTTGCTCGTGCCCCAGTCACCGTAAAGAATGGCGGCGGCGCGCGGAACATCGACGTTGCGCGGGCGCTTGACGTTAGTTGGGATCAATTATTTCTCATTAACGAGGCGGTCTCGCGCGACGAGTGCCTCACTTCTGCGGGAGTCGATTTCCCACGACACCCTTTGCCTTTTAATGTTGCCGACGGAGTTAGCTGTCGGGCTAGAGCCATTAAATACTCTCTATGCCGCGCATCGTTCGCCCCGATCCTTTGCGCATTCGCGAAAAAGAAATTGGTTCCCCCGCTGAATCGACCACTCGTCGATCTATTAAGCGAAACAAAGAACTGCCGGAAATTTCTGACTGAATTTGACTTCGTCAAGTCACGCCAATTGCGATAATGAGAATGCACTTGCGCCGGGCGCGCCGAGCAGTCGAAAGTCCCGACAACAAGATGGCAGAACCCGGGCTCGGGCAGGCGGCCGGCGTGCATCGGCCGCGTAATTTGGATTGGAAACGCGCGGCAGCGCTGCTTTACGGCGACTGGGGCACGAGCAAGGCCTACGTCATCGGCCTGGCTTTTCTCGCAGCCGGTTATGCGTCATTGCCGATCATTCTCGCGGTCTGCGTTCTCACCGGCCTGGTCGGAATTAATTATGCCGTCATCTGTCGCTATTTTCCCGATGGCGGCGGCGTTTATTCCGCGGCTCGTTCGCAAGGACGACTGCTGGCGGTAGTCGGCGCGCTCCTTTTAATCGCCGACCTCACAGTAACCGCCGCGCTCAGCGTTTGGTCGGGTTTGAGTTACTTCAACATTCCGATTCTGAAGGAACATATCGTCTGGGCAACGGTTGGAATGTTGCTGGTGATGGGGGCGATTAATTGGTACGGCCCGAAACATAGCGGCAGTTTTGCTGTCGCGCTTGCGCTGCCGACGGCGATCGTGGTGGTGGCGCTGATTGCGATCAGCGCGCCGCATTTAACCACGCGGTATCTCGAGCGCCCGCATGAAAACCCGGCTCAGCTGTGGGTGCAATTTGTCAGCGTTATTCTCGCGCTCAGCGGCGTGGAAGCGATCGCGAACCTGACTGGTGTGATGAAACTCGATCCGGATTCGACGCCGGATCATCCGAAAGTCGCGCGCGAAGCGGCAAAGGCGATTTGGCCGGTCGCTGTCGAAGTGGTAATCGGCACGGCTTTGCTCGGCTGGGCGATCCTGTCGCTGAATCCGAATGCGATCGTTACGTTGTCCGATGGCGCGCATTCCATGCGGGAAGCGCTCCATCTCCGCAGTGAAGATAGCTTGCGCTTCATCGGCGAACAGTTCGGCACACAGACTTTCGGCCCGCTGTTCGGCCAGGCCTTCGGTTGGATTGTCGGCATTGTTTTCCTCTTCCTCCTCGTCAGTGCGGCCAACACCGCCATCGTCGCGATGATCGGGTTGCTTTACATGATGGCGCGCGACCATGAAATGCCACCCGTTTTTGCCCAATTAAACGGCCACGGCGTTCCGCGTTTGCCGAGCCTGATCGCGGTTGGCTTGCCTGTCATCGTCATTATCGCGACCGCTAATTTCACCGCGCTGGCCGGGCTGTACGCGATTGGTGTGGTCGGAGCAATCACGGTGAACCTCGGTTCCTGCGCTTTCAATCGCGCCTTGCCAGTGAAATTGCATGATCGCGTCCTTTTCGGCGTAACATTTGTCATTTTGTTCCTGGTCGAAATCACCCTCGCTCACACCAAAACCGATGCGCTTCAGTTCGTATTGGCGGTTCTCGGCATAGGGATGGTGTTACGCACATGGACGCAAAAGCGCTCCGGCATTACTACCCTCACCGTGACGCGGCAGGTGGCGGAAATGGTTTCGCCCACTCTGGCCGCTTCCATGCAACCGCGTATGCAAGAGGGCCAGCGCATTATGGTTGCGGCACGTGGCATTACTCCGGTGCTGAGCTACGCCCTTGATGAAGCGCAATTGCGTAAAGCGAGTCTCTACGTTGTTTTTGTCAAAGAAGTCGCGGTTTATTATGGAGGACCCGTCCGGGGCCGCGCTCGCTGGCAGGATGACTCCGAGGCGAACGCGATTCTTTCCCTGATGTTAAAGCTCGGCTGCGAGCGCGACATTCCGGTGATGCCGGTCTATGCCATGAGCGATGATCCGGCCGCCACCATTCTCGATCTCGCGGCCACCATCGGTGTGGATTTCCTGATGATCGGCACCTCCCACCGTCTCACCCTTACTAATCTTTTGCGAGGAAACGTGGTCACCAATATTGCCGCACAATTACCCGATACCATTCGTCTAATCATTTACGGATGATTGCCAGCTTTATGTCTTAAGTTTTAAGTTTTAGGTGTTGAGAGCTGGTGCCAGAACCTGCCATTACTTAAAACTTAACACTTAAACCTTAAAACTTCCGTGAGTTCACCAAAAGTTTTCATCGCTGACTCCATTTCGCAGCGCGGTATCGACGAACTGACTCGCGACGGCGCACTCGAAGCAAAGGTAGAAACGGGACTAAGCGAAGCGGATTTAGCTGCGGCTATTCCAGATTTCGCCGCGCTCATCATTCGCAGCCAGACAAAGGTGACCGCGAAAATCTTGGCTGCCGCAAAAAAATTGCGCGTTGTAGGTCGCGCCGGCGTGGGCGTGGACAATGTCGATGTCGAAACGGCGACACGTCGTGGTGTGGTTGTGTTGAATGCGCCGGGGGCGAATACCATCTCAACGGCGGAGCATACGTTTTCGTTGCTGCTCGGTCTGGCGCGTAACATCGCGCGCGCTGACGCCACCTTGAAAGGCGGTACTTGGGACCGGAAAAATCTGGAAGGCGTCGAGCTCTACAACAAAACGCTCGGCATAATCGGCATGGGCCGGATCGGAAGTGAGCTGAGCCGGCGCGCGATCGCGTTTGGAATGCGTGTGGTTGCGTTCGATCCCTATCTATCTGCCTCGCGTGCCCGCAGCCTGCAGGTGGAGCTGGTGGAAGATCTCGATGAATTGCTCCCGGTCGCTGATTTTGTTTCGTTGCATACGCCGCTTACCGCGGAGACGCGTCATATTCTGAACGCGGAACGTCTCGCCAAAACAAAACGCGGCGTGCGCATCGTCAATTGCGCGCGCGGCGGCTTGATTGATGAACAGGCATTAGCGGATGCCATTTCCAATGGCCACGTTGCCGGCGCCGCACTCGACGTTTTTGAAACGGAACCATTGCCCGCCGATTCCCCGCTGCGAAAGATTTGGAAGCTGGTCTTGACGCCGCATCTCGGTGCCTCCACCGCGGAGGCACAGGAAAGTGTCGGGATCGAAATCGCGCAGTCGATTCGTGCCGCGTTGCTCGAGGGGACAATTCGCAATGCCGTCAACATGCCGACGCTGGACGCGAAAACGCTCGCGCTCATCGGCCCGCACCTGCGTTTCGGCGAGAAACTTGGCCGCTTCCTCTCGCAGCTCGCCCCGCGCCGCGTCGATTTCCTCAACATCAACTACAGCGGCAAAGTAAACGAAGTCGATACTACCGCGATTACGCGCGCGGTGTTAAAAGGTTTTTTGCAAAGCGCCGGCGGGAACGAAGTGAATGAAGTCAACGCGCCCGCGTTTGCTGAAAGTTTGGGACTGAAAATTACCGAGACACGTTTGAGCGCGCCCGGTGATTACTCCGACATGCTCGAGCTTTCCGCCAGTGCCGAAGGAAAGGATATATCGGTGGGCGGCGCATTTTTCGGAATTACTCCACGAATCGTTAGCATCAACGCCCGGCCGGTCGAAGCGCGCCCGCATGGAGTTATTCTCGTGCTCGAAAACAGCGATCGTCCCGGGATGGTCGGCCGGATCGGCACGTTGCTGGGCGAACATGGCGTTAACATCGCCACCATGTCGCTCAGCCGAAACCAGGCCGGCGGAACTGCGCTCACCGTTTTGAATCTGGACAGCACGCCCGGTGAAAAATTGCTCAACGAAATTCGTCAGAACGACGATATCCGGAGCGCGCAGGTAATCGAGCTGTAGCGAAGGTGTTGTAACGCATTACGGTTGCAAATGCGCTTGAACACGAATTTCTTTTCGCAGACAAGTTGACGCCATGAGCACAATCATTAGCACTCTCGTAATTGGTCTGATCGTCGGCGCGATCGCCAAACTTCTCATGCCGGGACGGGATCCGGGCGGTTGTCTCGTAACAATTTTGCTCGGCATTGCCGGTGCATTTGTCGGGACATGGATTGGGCGCGTGTTTTGGGGCGAAAACTACATCGCTGGCTGGATCATGTCGATCATCGGCGCGATGTTACTTTTGCTCGTATATCGATTGATCAGAGGGCGCCGATCGTAGCCAGAGAACCGCCGCAAATTCGGTTGCGCTGTTCCGAGGCTGATGCGCTGGTAAATAATGCGACAGCCGACACGATTGGCGATCTTGCTCGCCTTTGCGGCGCTCTATCTGATCTGGGGTTCAACTTATTTGGGCATTCGCTTGGCGATCGATTCCATCCCGCCTTTTCTCATGGCCGGTTCCCGGTATTTGACGGCCGGAGTGATTCTCTACCTTATTGCCCGGGGGCGAGGCGCAACACGACCCCCTGCCGTCACGTGGCGCAGCTCTCTTATCGTCGGCGGCTTTTTACTGCTTGGTGGAAATGGCGGCGTCACCGTCTCGGAAAAATATATCGATACTGGTTTGGCCGCCGTCGTCGTCGCGACGGTTCCGATCTATATCGTGCTGCTTTCATGGGCAAGCGGGTCCGCGCCGCGGCCGGGCGTCCCGGTTTTGATTGGACTGGCGGGCGGATTTCTTGGGGTCGGCATTTTGATGGCGCCATCACTGCGGTTTTCGACGAGTGAAACCCGACATCCGGGAATTGGAATGCTGATTTTGCTCGTCGCCTCGCTGCTTTGGTCAATCGGCTCCCTGTATTCGCGCGCGGCGAAGAACGCCGATTTACCGTTTGTCGCCGCCGGGCAGCAAATGATTTGCGGCGGCGCGCTCCTGCTCCTCGCAGGATTCGTTACGCGCGAACAGTTTCATCCCGATCAGATCACGGCGGTTTCCGTTTGGGCTTGGATCTATCTCGTCCTGATTGGCGCTATTATTGGATTTAGCGCTTATATTTTTTTATTGCGACACTGCGATCCGACGAAGGTTGCGACCTACGCATACGTCAATCCGATCGTCGCGGTTGTTCTGGGCACTTTGTTTGGAGGTGAACATCTGACCTCGCGAATGATCATGGCGGCGGCGTTGATCATCGGATCGGTCGCGATTGTGATAACGACGCAACAATTACGACCGAAATCAGTCCCTCAGGCTCCGGCTGCGCTCGTCGAAGGGATTGACCTGTAGTGGCAGCCGTGTCGGCTGCAAGGCTTCCCCAGTGCAGGCGACGCGCTCCCGTTTACAGAAGATACTCGTGCCTTGGAGGTTTCATGCCGGGATCCTCGACTTCACTCGGGACGACAACGCTTGGCATTGGCACGATGTGCTTTCTAATATCCTCGAATGGCTGAGCCGTCGAAAAAGGAAACCGTCGAAGTGGTTCTAAAAAACTGGCGCGCGGAAGTGGAGACAGCGCGAGTTTATCGCGACCTGGCGGAGCGCGAAAGCGACGAAAAACGCAAGGCGATTCTCATCCGCATGGCGGAAGCGGAAGAGCGTCATGCCCAGCGTTGGGAACAAAAATTAGGTGATATGGGTCAGCCGATCCCAACATTGACTGACACTTTCTGGGCGCGATTCCAGCGACGATTCACGCGTTCACTCGGAACTGACATCGCCATTCGCCGAATGGAGGCAGCCGAGGAAAAGCATGAGCGCGAATTTTCCGCGCAACGCGACCGTGCGCTCGCGGGCGAGCAGGACGTGCAGGAATTCTTACGCACCAGTGCTCTGGAAGAAAAAGCACACGCTCGCGCGCTCAATGCCATGGCCGGGCCGGCAAATCCCAAGACCGTTCTGGATACCATTCTAAAACGCGAACGCTGGCACGGGCGCGGTGGCAGTTGGGTCGCGGATGCAATCTACGGCGTCAACGACGGGCTTGGCGCCGTCTTTGGAATCGTCTCGGGCGTTGCCGGTGCGACCAACAATCAACAGCATTATGTTCTGATCTCCGGTCTGGCTGGAATGCTCGCGTCGGCTTTGTCGATGGGCGCTGGCGCCTATCTCGCGGTCAAAAGCGAAGGCGAAGTGTACGAAGCCGAAATCGCGCGTGAGAAAGCCGAGGTCGAAGAGAATCCCGAGGAAGAAATTGAAGAGATGGCGCTTTTTTATCAGCTCCAGGGATTCAGCGCCGAAGAATCGCAAAAAATGGCCGAACGCCTGGCGGAAAATCCGGAGCAACTGGTGCAGGCGATGGCGCAAAGCGAGCTCGGTCTTTCCGCGCATCGCTTTCCCAATCCCTGGAAATCGGCGGCGTCGGCCTCACTTTCCACCGCGGTGGGCGCGTTCATCCCCATCATTCCCTTCTTTTTCATGAGCGGACTGCCGGCGGTGATCGTTGCGTTTGTCGTCAGCATCGTCGCGCATTTTGCCGTCGGCGCGGTCAAATCGCTGATCACGATTCGTTCGTGGTGGGCATCGGGTTTTGAAATGACGCTTGTCGGTATCATCGAAGCGGTCGTGACCTACGGTCTTGGGCTGGCTTTCGGTGCGGCCGTCTAAGTCTCGTTAGAAATCCAGCGATTAATGCCCGGCTGTTTGCAACGCGAGCATTACTCCGTTCGCAGCGCCAGCATCGGACTAATTCGTGTGACGCGCCGCGCGGGCAGCCAGGTCGCGAACAAGGTCGCGGCCGCGAGCAAGAGGGGAGCAGTGGAAAATGCAATCGGATCAAGCGCGCCGACCTGATAAAGCATGCCGCTAAGAATTTTTCCCGTCGCGATCGCAAGTAGCAGTCCAATCGCAATCCCGCCGGCTAACATGAATGACCCTTCGCGCAGAATCATCCATTGTACGGTGTTCGGTCGCGCGCCAAGGGCCATCCGAATTCCGATTTCGCGCGTGCGCCGCGCCACCGAGTAGGCTTTCACGCCATAAACGCCAACGATCGCCAGCAACAAAGCAAGTCCGCCGAAAACGCTGAAGAGGGTTGCACCGGCGCGAACCGTCCAGAGTTGGAGATTGGAATCGACGTGTTCCGGATATGTTCTCAGCGAAAGGACAGGCAGGGTCGGATCAATTTCGCGAACAGTGCGTCGAATCGCGTCCGCCATTTGAGGAACGTTTTCTTTCGTCAGCGCGGGGCATCGTAGAAAGAAATACGCTGCACTTTGAAAGCCGCGCCCGAACGGCACGTAAATCGAACCGCGCGGCTGGCGCTCGAATAACGCACCGCGCGTTGATGGCACTATGCCGATCACCTCGATCGCTTCGCCGGTCTTAATATTACCCTTGCCTCCCTGACTAATGCCCATGTTGTCGGGACCGTCACCTTGCGCGCGCGGAGCGTTGTCATCCGCATATTGAACGCGCTGACCGAGCGCGTCACCCTCGGGCCAAAGTTTTCGCGCCAGGGTTTCGTCGATGATGGCAACGGCTGGCCCTTCACTTTGCGTCGCTTCATTCACCGAGAAAGCGCGTCCGCGCAAAATCGGGAGACCAACGCTGGCGAAATAATCGGCGCCCACGCTATGAAAACGTGTCTTGTAGGCGAGACCTTCGGCTGCGTTCGACGGTTTTTGATCCGGCGCTACGTGTACGCCGGCGCGCTGAATTGCTTTGCCGAGCGACAACATTCCAAACGGTGCGGTTGCCGAGATGCTGACGTGCTGCACTCCAGGCAGCGCGGCCAGGCGATCGCTCAACGCGCGATATGTTTGCTGAACTTGTGACTGAGCCGCACCCGACAAGCTCGCGTCCACTTCGACCAACAAATCTTTTTCTGCATGCAAACCCGTGTCGAAAGTGGCTGCTTTGTTGGCACCACGAATGAACAGTGCTGCGGCGGTGAGCAAAGCGAGTGAGAATGCGATTTGTGCAACCACAAGCGGGTTGCGCGGCAAAAAGCGCCAACGGCGCCGGACTACATCTTCGCCCGCATGTTCTTTCAAATCTTCAATAACCGAGCTGCGCGAGAGTTTCATCGCCGGTCCGAGCGCGAAGCAAACTGTGCCGAGCAGGCAAAACCCGAAGGTCATCGCCAGCACGGGCAAGCTGGGTCCGCCATTCCACACGACATCGAGAGGCATCAGGCTAGTGACTGATCGCGCCAGCAAGCCCGAGCACCAAATGCCGAGCATCAATCCGCCAACTCCTCCGAGGAGTGCGAGCAGCAATCCTTCGGTCAATAATTGTCGGACGATCCGCCATCGGCTGCCGCCGAGTGCGAGACGCAGCGCGATTTCTTTCCGTCGCGCTGTGCCGCGCGCAAGCAGCATATTGGCCAGGTTCAAACAAGCGACCAACAAAACGATCGCTGCCATTCCCATCAAAAGCGGTGCGATCGCTGCCATATCGCCGTCATCCGGCGGATCATCGCTGATGGAAAAGCGCGATACCGGCGCCGTGGTGAAAGTTTGATCCTTTTGTTCAACTGGAAACGCTTTCTCTAGATTTCCTGCCAGCGTCTTCAGTGCCGCTTCCGCTGTCACCGCTGTCATGCCCGGCTTGAAGCGTCCGATCAACATCAAATGCTCGCCATCGCGGCTCGCCAGTGGCTTGCTTTTTTCGGTGGCGAAATTGTTCGCGATTGAATCGTAGGCGCTGAGCGGCACCCACACTTCGGGCGAAAATACCATCATCGTGCCGGTAAATGTGTGCGGCAGGATTCCGACTACGGTGCAAGAACGACCGTTGATCAGAATTTGCGATCCGAGAACCGAAGGATCGAGATTATGTCTGGCCCAGTAGGAGTAACTTACGATCGCGACGTGGACATCGCGTCCCGGTGTTTCCTCTTCCGGCAAAAAGACGCGGCCACGTAGTGGCGCGACGCCGAGAACCGCGAAATAATCCGACGAAACAACGTCGGCGAATACACGACGCGTGTTACCTTTTTCGCCGAGTCCGACCATGCCGACGTTGTGCGCGGCGACGCCGGAGAAAACGGAATTCTGCGCGCGAATATCGGTTAAAGTCGGATAGGAAAAGGCCCGGAAACTCTTCGGGTTCTTTTTGTCCTGGGAAAAAAGCTGGACGAGCTCATGCGGCTGCGCATAACCGGGCGGCGCGAATAGCATGGTGTGCACAAGACTAAAGACCGCGGTGTTCGCGCCGATGCCAAGCGCGAGCACAAGAATAGCAGCGATGGCGAAGCCAGGCGCCTTGATCAACTGACGACACGCGAATCGAAAATCATGAATCATAATTTCCAATGAGATGCGGAACGAACGCATGCTGGATTCAGGAATTTTGCTCGACGTGGCGGGCGAATCTGGGGAGCGCGGGCTGCTAGCCCGCAGTTGCCGGCAGCTTGCCGGCAACATTCGATTACAGGCGCATCGATTTTGAGTCTTTGCAAGCTGTCTCGGCAAGGTGCCGAGACTTGCAGGCTGGGAGCCTGCGCTCCCCGGAAAAGATTTCGCGGCCCTTCACTCTGATTAGAACAGAGCTGATTCTCTTTTACCGCCAGTCCGGCTCGGACCAATCCCAAATCCGAGTCGAAAAATCCCGCTCGCGGGACGTAATTTTCGAACGCCACTCTTAATGGCGACATCTAAGTCGTGAAATGAGAAATGCTTGCAACTCCGGCTTGTGTTTGGCACGGCCGTTGCATATGGCTACAGAGAACACTGTCGTTCACTCGTTCAATTATGTACTCAAGACTCACCATTGTTTTTATCGCCTGCGCCCTCACTGCTTCCGCAGTCTGCGCTCAGAATAAACCACAACTCACGGTTGATGAGTTGGTCGCAAAAAATGTCACCGCAAAAGGTGGCGCCGACGTTCTGCGTGCGCTGCAATCGGTCCGGTTAACCGGCAAGTTGCTGGTGAACGAAGGCCAGATCCAGCTTGCCTATCTTGAGACCAAGAAACGGCCCGGCGCGATTCGGGACGAAGTCACTCTGCAAGGCATGACCGCCATCCAGGCCTACGATGGAGCGCAGGGCTGGAAGGTTTCGCCCTTCCAAGGCCGGAAGGACCCGGAGAAAATGTCGGCCGACGACACCAAATCGTTGATGGAAGATGCCGACATCGATGGTCCGTTAGTCGATTGGAAAGCAAAGGGCAGCACGGTTGAATATCTCGGGACTGAAGACGTCGACGGAACCCCGGCGCACAAACTCAAAGTCGTGCGCAAGAACGGTGACGTAACATTTGTTTATCTCGATCCCGATGCGTTCCTAGAGATTCGCAAGATCTCCCAGCGAGTCGAGCAGGGCGCGCAGGTGGAAGTAGAGACCGATGTGGGCGACTACGAAAAAGTCGCGGGCGTCTATTTGCCGTTTTCGATTGAATCCGGCCGCAAAGGCGGGCCCGACAAACAGAAAATCGTTATCGACAAAGCGGAGCCAAATGTCTCAATCGATGACACAATTTTTAAATTTCCAACTTCGAAATAATTTATGCGTTTCTTTATCCCTGTTTCTATTTGTCTAATCCTTGTTAGTTCTGTGGCTTTCGGTGCAGATGACGCGCCCTATAACTCCGCCACGATTTCGGGTCTGGGTGTGCGCAACATCGGCTCCGCCGCGATGAGCGGACGCATCTCAGCTATCGATGGAAGCCACGAAGCATCGGGGAAAATCACGCTCTTTGTCGGGGCAGCCAGCGGCGGTGTCTGGAAATCAGACGACAGCGGAACGCGCTATCGACCCGTGTTTGATGAGCAAAATGTGCAATCAATCGGAGCGATCGCGATCGATCCGACGAAGACAAAAAACGTCTGGGTCGGCACCGGCGAATCGTGGACGCGCAATAGCGTGTCAATCGGCGACGGCATCTACAAATCGACGGACGGCGGCGAGACGTGGAATCACGTCGGTTTGGACAAATCAGAGCGGATTGCGCGCATCGCAGTCGATCCGAAAAGCAGCGACACTGTCTTCGCTGCGGCTCCGGGCGCGCTCTGGAGCGATTCGCCTGACCGCGGTCTCTACAAAACAACCGACGGAGGGAAGACATGGAAAATCGTCTTAAAGGGCGCGAATCTCTCCACCGGTTGCACCGACGTTGCGATCGATCCGGCAAATCCCAAGACGATGTTTGCTTGCATGTGGGATTTCCGGCGCAAAGGCTGGGAGTGTCGTTCGGGAGGCGACGGTCCGGACAAACCTTCGGCGAGCGGATTGTTCCGTTCGGATGATGGCGGCGAAACCTGGAAAGAGATTACCCCCGATTTAAACAAGGGTTTTCCAAAAAAACCCTACGGTCGGCTCGCTTTAGCAATTGCGCCTTCGAATTCGAAGCGGGTTTATTGTCTCGTTGAATCGCCCGCGAGCGCACTGTTTGTTTCGGACGATGGCGGCACGACGTGGGAGCAACGCGACAAAAGCAATTGGATGGTATGGCGTCCGTTCTATTTCGCGCGCCTGGTTGTCGATCCAAAAAATCCGGACCGCATCTTTAAGCCAGACGGCGCGCTGATTTTGAGCGAAGACGGCGGCAAAAGTTTCGCTGTGGTGGGCGGTTTTCAAGGAAGTCATGGCGACGATCACGACGTTTGGATCGATCCGGTCAATCCGCAGATTGTCTTTGCGGGCGATGACGGCGGAATGTGGTATTCCTACAACGGCGGCAGCAAATGGTGGAAAGGCGACAACCTTCCCGTCTCGCAGTTTTATCACGTCAGCGTCGATAATGAAGACCCGTATCGTGTTTACGGCGGCTTGCAGGACAACAGTTCATGGGTCGGCGATTCGCAATATCCGGGCGGCATCACCAATCAACGGTGGGAAAATATGTACAACGGTGACGGATTCTGGATGTTCCCCGACCCGGCGGATCCGGACTACATTTATGCCGAGTATCAGGGCGGCGAAATCGGGCGGGTGAATAGGAATACGCACGAAGCACGCAATATTAAGCCGCGTCCCAACTACAAGGAGAAGCTGCGTTATAACTGGAACACGCCGATCGCGCTTTCTCCAAACGAGAAAGGAACCGTTTACATTGGCGCACAATTTTTGTTTCGCTCACGCGACCACGGCCAAAATTGGGAGCGCATTTCACCCGATCTGACAACCAACGATCCGGTCAAGCAAAAGCAGGAGCAATCCGGCGGCGTCACGGTGGACAATTCGTCCGCGGAAATGCACACGACGATTTATTCCATCAGCGAATCCCCCAAGGACAAAAATCTAATTTGGGTTGGCACTGACGACGGCAATCTACAAATTACCCGCGACGGCGGAAAAAGCTGGAACAACGTCGTCACGAATGTTCCCGGTCTGGCGAAGAATTCCTGGGTGAACTGGGTGCAGGCCGGCAATTTCGATGCCGGAACTGCCTACGCCGCCTTTGATCGACATACCCTCGGCGACATGGCGCCGTACGTATTCAAGACGACGGACTACGGCAAAACCTGGACACCGTTAGTCACGGACAAGGATCCGAAAACGGTCCGTGGTTACGCGCACGTCATCAAGGAAGATCTGGAAAAGCCCGATCTGCTTTTTCTCGGAACCGAGTTCGGTTTGTGGGTTTCGATCGATGGTGGAAAGACGTGGGCGCAATTCAAAGGCAATCATTTTCCAGCGGTGGCAGTTCGCGATCTCGCGATTCAACCGCGCGAAAACGATCTCGTTCTGGCCACGCACGGTCGTGGGATTTGGATAGTAGACGACATCGTGCCGCTCCGAAACCTCACCAGCAGCATAACGTCGCAGGAGGTTGCGTTTGTTAGCGCGCGCCCTGTTCAGCAACGAATTGAAGGCAGCGGCGGCTGGGCCAATGGTGACGCCGTCTTCGTCGGTGACAATCCGCCCGATGCTGCGGTCATCACTTACTATCAACGCGAGCGCCACATTTTTGGGAAATTAAAGATCGAGATCCTCGATTCGACCGGTAACGTGATCGATGAAGTTCCAGCGAGCAAAAGACCGGGATTAAATCGCGTAACCTGGAGCATGCGCGAGAAACCGCCGCGTGTTCCGCCCGCCGCGCAGATTGCTTTTTCCGGCACCCGCGGTCCGCGTTTTGTTCCTGCCGATTACACCGTTCGCCTAACGAAAAATGGGAAAGCGACGGAAACGAAACTTACCATCGGGCTCGATCGTCGGGCAAAGTTCAGCGAAGCGGACCGTAAAGCGCAGTTCGATGCGGCAATGAAAGTGCGGGCGTTATTCGATGAAGAAAGTGCGTTAATGGATCGCATCGTGGCTCTGCGCGGTGTGCTTGCGAAAACTGGAACTGCCTTGCCAGAGTCTGATCCATTAAAGAAGAACGTGACCGACTTCGATGGCAAAGTTGACGCGGTGCGTAAACAGATTGTGGCGACGAAAGAAGGCGGCGCCATTACAGGCGAGGAACGCCTGCGCGAACATACCGATCAACTCTACGGCGCGATTTTGAGCTACGAAGGCAAGCCGGGCGACTACCAGCTTGCCTACATTGAAGCGTTGAAACGCGAACTCGCCGACGCCACGAACGAATTCGCCGGCCTCGTCGACAAAGATCTGCCTGCGCTTAACGACGCCCTCAAAGCCAAAAACCAACCGACCATCTCGCCTCCACCAGAAAAGGTCGCCGTCGACGAAGACGCCGAGCATTTTGCCAGCGGCGGGGGAAATCGGTCAGGCGATCCCGATGCGGTTGCGACGAAAATCGGCCTTCCCGCTGATTTTCGTGTTTTGCATTGATCGCAGATCCCTCGCATAATCTGCAAGTCCGATCATTCGGGGGTATAGCTCAGTTGGTAGAGCGTCTCGTTCGCAATGAGAAGGTCAGGGGTTCGAATCCCCTTACCTCCACGCCGATTAATCTACTCCGACTCGGCAAGCCAGCCTGACTGATGCATTGCGCGTTTCTCGCCTTGATACATCTTTGCGGTTCTCTTTTGAATTATTCCGGCGTCGAGGTGGGTCGGTAACGAACGAAATTTGATCAACGTTGTAACTGGGTGACTGTATCAACGCATGAAATGGGAAAACCCTTTAATTATCGGCGCAATCTTCGCGGTTGTTGCGATCTGCTTGCCGACGCGAAGTGATGCCAAAGCAAAAGGCTCGCCGTCGCCGGATGCTGAGAGCTCTGCGGCTTCCACCGCCGATACATCAGCTGCGGCGGGTGGCAAAATGCGAGCGACTTCGTTTAAGGGCTTGATTGCGTCGGTGGATGACAAAGCGAAGACCTTTACCATCGCGGGAAAGGACAACTCGCGTGTGCTTAAGATCACCGACAAGACGATCATCACCAAGAGTGGCCAGCCGGCAACGATGAAGGAGGTAGTTGCGAATGAGGAAGTGAGAGGTTCGTATTACAAAATGCCGGATGGTTCGATGGAGGCAAAGATGGTGAAACTTGGGCCGTTGACCGAAGCGGAGAAGGCGGAAAGGGAAGCGCGGAAAGCGAAACGCGAGGAAAAGAAAGCGGGAATTTCGCCGGCAGCTTCGGTCTCACCGTCGGTCAGTCCGAGTACGTAAGGGATCACAGTTTGCGGCGGTCTTCCGACGCGCCGTCCTGGTTAAGTCGGCAACTTGGAAGCAGCCCCGACCAAGGTGGGGATTGTCCGGTGGCGAACCGCTACTTGAAGCTATTGTGCGCTTGCAGCCTTAACAGCGACGCGGAGATCGGCGACGAAGCGTTTGTATTCGCGTTCGCGGGATGCTTCGTCGGGCTGGCGCAGGAGCGAGGAAGGATGGACCGTTGCCACGATTTTCCCGGCGAGACGCGACGACAAGACTTTGCCGCGTTCTTTCATGACACGGAAACTCGGGCCGAAGATTGTTTGCCCGGCCGTTGAACCCAGAACCACGACAAGTTTCGGTTCGACCAGACGCAGCTCGGCTTCCAGCCATGGCCGGCAGGCGGCGATGTCGCGCGCACTTGGTTTCTGATGAATCCGCCGTTTCCCGCGCGGTTCCCATTTGAAATGTTTCACCGCATTGGTGACATAAACTTCGTCGCGGTTGATTCCGGCTTCCTCGAGTGCGCGATTCAAAATTTTTCCCGCGGGACCGACAAACGGTTTGCCAGCTACATCCTCGTAGTCACCCGGTTGCTCACCGATCATGAAGATCGTGGCGTGCTTTGGGCCCTCACCGAAGACGGTCTGCGTCGCTTTTTTGTAGAGCGGGCATGCGGTACACTCTTTCGCGGCGGCAGCGACTTTGGCGAGGCTGTTCGTATCGGGCACCGGCGCGGGCGCCCAGACATCGCCACCTGATTGTGCAATTATTTCAGGCTGTAATTTCACGGTTTGGAAAACGGCAACAACTGATTCCATCTCTGATTCGATGATGCTCGAAACTCCGCGCTTAATTCTGCGCCCGTTCGCGGCCGAAGATCTCGATCGCTTGGCGGAGTTGATGGCGAACAAGGAGTTCATGCGATTCTCGATGGGTGCGCTGACGCGTGAACAAACGCGGGAGCGGTTTCTTGATAAAGTGATCGGATGGGACCGCGATGGTTTGCCTTCGCAATTCGCAATGATTATCCGGTCGAGCGGCGCGCTTGTCGGCTACTGCGGCTTCTTTCATCACGAAGTGGACGGCAAAATGGAAATCGAAATCGGGTATAGATTGGATTGCGCCTATTGGAATCAGGGATTGACGACCGAAGCCGCGCGGGCGGTTCGCGATCACGGTTTTCGCGATCTAAAACTCGATTACGTCATTTCGCTGATTCATCCGGAAAATCTTCCGTCGCGTCGCGTAGCGGAAAAAAATGGAATGACGCTGGAACGGCAAGCGACCTTTAGAGGTTTCCCGACATTCGTCTTTTCGATTACGCGTCAGCGCTGGCTGGAGAGATTTTCTTAACCGCTAATGCACGCGAATAAACGCGAATTTTCATTCTGATTAGTGTGCATTGGTGTTTATTCGCGGTTAAGAAATGCTTTCAGCGCTGGCTGGAACTGGCGCCTGACGTCGGATGAATTCCTCGGCAAGAGCGCGGTAGGCGCGCGCGCCAGCGCCGGACTTGTCGTATTCGAGAATGGTTTTGCCGAAGCTGGGCGCTTCACTCAGGCGGACGGTGCGCGGAATTACCGTGGTATAAACCTTATCGCCGAAATGCTGGCGCACTTCCGCCACGACTTGTGAGCTCAAATTGGTGCGGCTGTCGAACATGGTCATGAGAATGCCGCCGATCTGAACATTCGGGTTCGCTCCGGAATCGCGCACCTGCTCAACGACGCGGACAATTTTCACGAGACCTTCCAACGCGAAATATTCGCATTGAATCGGAGTGAGAATTTCGTCGGCGGCCGCGAGCGCGTTGCTCATGAGGATTCCGAGGGAGGGCGGGCAGTCGAGCAGCACAAAATCGAAAGCGCTGTCGGCACGCAACGGCTGCAATGTTTGGGCGAGTCGGAGCAAATGATCCGGCATGCGCGCAATTTCTACTTCGGCGCCAGCAAGGTCGAGGTCGGCGGGAATAAGAAAGAGCTGCTCTAACCGGGTCGGCAAAATTTTCGCGGCCATAGCAGTCTGTCCCAGCAACGGTTCGTAAAGAGTTTCGCCTTCGAATTCCTGCATCCCGAGCGAACTGGTGGCGTTAGCTTGCGGATCAAGATCGATGAGCAGGATGCGTTGCTCCTTTTCCGCCAGCGCCGCGCCGAGGTTCACCGCCGTCGTGGTTTTGCCGACGCCGCCCTTTTGATTCGCGATTGCGATGATTTTCATTCTGAGGAGCGCACGCGCCTCGCGTGTGCCTTTCGGCGCCTCGCCGAAAAGAAATCTGTAGTTCCGTTATCCCTGATCCAAACTTGCGTTCGGCGAGGCGCCGAACGCGGCACGCGAGGGCGCATGCGCTCCTCAGAATTTCCGATAGCTACACTTTTCATCAGTTTCATCGCGGTATCATCAGCGTTCTCAACTCGAAGGTGCGACGGCCATCGGCTTCGCGCCACCAAAGATCGTCGGGCGCGGGTAGCATTTCTGTGATTTCCAACTCGCCGGATTTGGTCAACCAGCGATGAAAGATTTCGAGGAAAAGGTAACTCTCGAGATCGATGAACACGGGTTTGGTGTCTTTATCTCGGCCTTCGGCACCACTGCGCCGCAATGCCTGTTCCGTCGGGCGAATGTAAACGAAACGCGGCAGAGTTTTGGCGGCACGCAATCTTTCAACTCCGAGAATAAGGTCACGTGAAAGGCCAGAGAAGTTTCCAGCGCCCATTTCCTCAATGGAGACGGTCCAGGCCCGACGCTGGACGATGACGCGGCCGCAGCGCAATCGGGGTGTGTGGGGCGTGAGGCCGAATTGGAAGGGATGAAATCCGAGCGGAATGATCCAGTTGCGCGCGAAAGATCCGAGATATTCGCCGTTGGCGCGAAGCGCGACATCGCCCTGCTCATCGATGAAAACTTCGGCGCGCGCGGGTGGAACGGAACGCCACCGCGGATTGCCGCGCTGGGGCGACGCAAAGACCGCCTGCTGTGGAAGCGCGTCAAAGATCCGGACAGTGGTGTGCGCGGTAAAATCGGCGGCGAAAAAGCCGAAATGGAAGAATGGTTTGTCGCAGGTGCTCAGTTGAAGAGCGCGGGAGAGGGCGGCGCGATCAGGGCAGCTCCAATACATGCAATGATGCAAGGTGGCGGCGGCGGGATGCAGCTCGCTCACGATCCAGCGATATTCGCCGCGCAAAATCGCGTCGTGTGATTTGGCGGCAAGTTGCAAATCGCCGGAAGGAAAAGTGAATTCGTCAAATTTCTGATAGGTGAAATTGTCCCGCACAACATGACAATCCGCAGCAGTGAGTTCGTACTCGTTGAGATGCGCGTGAGGTTTTAGCCGTTCCCGAAAGGCGACTTTAACTTCCTGAAATGCCATGACCGCGAGCCCAACGAGACCCGGGCCAGTCAGTGGAAGTTTAGCTGTTTCGCATGCACGTAAAAAAGCAGGCAATGGAAGTGCGGTTTTTCCGACTTTCTCCAGCACGATCCTCAGCCCGGTGGCAACACGGGATGCAACGAACGCGTAATTATCGCGCCAGAAATCGATCCACGGTTCGGCGTCGATTACGACTTCATCCAGCAGGGCTTCGCTGATCTCGAATTTGCAATCGCGAAAGCATTCTTCCGCGATCGGATTGACCGCGGCATAGAGTGAACGTTGCCCGGGTTTGCGTTCCGCCCCGAGCTGCGAAAGCTGGTGCCGCGCGGAGGATAAAATTTGCTGGCGTTGCGTGGGCTCGCTCGTTTCAGCGAAATCGGCAGCGCATTTGATTAGTGAATCAGCGAACGGCAACCAACGATGTCGCGCCGTGCCGAGATGCCAGGCGGCAACGTCATCGCGCAAAATCTGGAATGCCAACGGCTCGAGTGCTGGAACTTCCAAGGCCGCAATCAGAATCCTTTTGTCGAGGAGCCCGCTCACGACGTCCAACTCGACGTCAGCCAACCTAACCAACGCATGAATCGGTGTCGTTCCGTCGCATCGTGTAACAATTTCCAACTCCGCGGAGGTGAGGTCGACGGCGTCGCCGCTGTCGACGAAGACGAAACGATGATCGATCAAGACGCCGCTTGGGTTTAAGCGTGGGCTCCGTTCTAAAAAAGTTTCCGAGTCGGCGTTAATCCCGGCGGCGAGGGCCTGTGCGGTCCAGCGTTCGAGGAACACGTCACGCCGCGAGATGCCTGGACGAGCTTCAAAACTGAGAACCGGTTCGCCTGATCGCGCCGAACCCCAGGCAGAAGGGCCGAACTCGCTAAACGTGTCGTTCTTGGCAGCGATGCGCTGGAGATAAAGCAGGAGGTGACGCTCCCGTTCGCGGACGCGGCTATTACGAGTCGGAAGCTCCTTGCCGGAATGGTCGATCAGATGATGAACCTCACCCGAGCCGAAGACGAGGTAGCGTGGAAGGATGCGTCGGCTGGTTTCAAGCAGGGCAATGCGGGCTGCGGTTAAATCCTTCTCGAGCTCCTCGTCGAGTTGCAAACGCGCCTGTTTCGCGGCGGCAGCGACGCGAACGTATTCCTCAAGTTGTTGCGGAATTATCTGCTTCGGAATTTCGGAATGACGAATCGCGCTACGCCACGCCGCAAATTCTTCCGGGGTAAGACCGCTCTCGCGTCGGGTCACAAATTCGAGCGCAGTTTTCTTGAGCCGTTCGAGTTCGGTCTCTTGGGTTAGAAGTTCGCGTGCGGTAGCCGGGAGATTTGGAGTCGCAAGTTCCTCGAGAACGTCAAATGGAACTCCGGCCAGTCGAATCAGGAATGGCGAAGCGATGCGGTAAGCCGAGGACACCTTCGCAGCAAAACGAAAGTGCGGCGGGCTGACAAGTGGTTTGTAGGTTTACCGGAGACAAGCGGCGAAGTTCGTAGCCGCGATCAGGTGATCGGGGTGCCGGGATAGCCGATCCGGCAACAGGAAGCGCCGCCGGCGACTAGCGATCGTGAAGGGGAAGCCGCAGGGTAAAAGTGGTTCCCTCGCCTAAAGTGCTTTTGACGTCGATCGATCCGTTGTGATCGTCGATCACTTTTTTCGTGATGTAGAGTCCGAGACCAGTACCGTTCTTGCCCTGTTTGGTGGTGAAATAGGGATCAAATATTTTCCCGATTTCGTTCTCCGCAATTCCATAGCCGGTGTCGCGAATCTGGATGTCGGCGTAAAGATCCTTTTCCCGGCAGTTGACGACAACTTTCCCATGCTTGTCAGTCGCTGCCTGGATGGCATTAACAATAACGTTCTGGACGGCACGCGTCAGCTGGATCGGATCGCCGAGAACGATGCATTCTTCGTCGGCAATATGGCAGTCGAGTTGGACGCCGTTTTGCGAAGCCATGCCGCTAACGCTCTTGCCGACATCCTGGACGATGTTGGAGATCGAGACCGGTTTGGTTTTAGCGGCGCCCACCTTACCGTAGCTTTGCCACATGGTGAGGAGTTCACGGCAAAGCCGAACGTTTTGCTCAATGATCTGAAGTTCTCGTGGCGAGCTCGTAGGCTGCAAGCCATTATTGCCGTCGCCGTGTTCCAGTTTCTTGGCCAGAATTTGGACATAACCCCAGACGATGGTGAGTGGATTGCTTAGATCGTGCACAAACTCAGCCGACGCCTGGCCGAGAGAAGCGAGACGTTCCTTTTGCGCGAGCTCATTCCGCAGGCGCTCGTTAAGCTCTTGAACTTCGTGTGCGGTCGCTTCGCTTTGACGCTGCAAACGGGTTCGCTCCACGTTCCGGCTGATCACTTCGCGCATTTGGACTGCATCGAAAGGTTTGTTGATGTAATCGTTCGCGCCGAGGCGGAGCGCTTCTTGCGCCGTCTCGAGCGCGCCGAAGCCGGTGAACATGATTACGGAGAGGTGCGGATCGATTTCGCGAATCTTGCGCAAGCCGTCGATGCCGTTCATCCCGGGCATGCGAATGTCCATGACAATTGTATCGGGGCGCTTTTCCTGTAAGAGCTGGAGACCGGTCTCGACGTTTTCGGCGGTGTGGACCTGATAGCTAGGTTTGAGAAGCATCCTCAAGCTCTCGCGTGGTCCAATCTCATCATCAATGATGAGGACTTTGGCGGGATCAGGGCTGGCGGAGATGTGCACTATAAGCGGGTTTAGAGCTAGGGCTGTGCCGTTTTCACTGTGAAATTATTGGGCTGAAAGAACTACGGGCTTGGCGCTGAGTGAAACAAAAAACGAGGATAGCGCAAGATCGATCTTGTGAATAACTGAAAATTTGTGAATAAGTGCGATGGGGCAAGGGGATGGAAATATAATGACTGTATTTAGTGTGAGCGTTAGAATTTGGGTTTTTGATGGACGCCGCAGGCTCGCCCACTTTCAATCGTAAGGTCTTTGTCGGGTTGCCCCAGGTAACCAGAGGGAATGCTTTCCCCGCGGAGCGGCATCATGATTAAGCGAAACCGCGTCGTCATCACCGGGATGGGAGTCCTGGCCCCCAACGGGATCGGCCTGGAAGCGTTCTGGGAATCACTCCTCCAATGCCGCAGCGGCATTGGCCCGATCACGCTTTTTGACGCCTCAAAGTTCAAAACGCGAATCGCTGGTGAAATAAAAGGCTTCGATCCTGCGAAATATATCGAACCGGAAATGAAACCGAAGAGGATGGCACGGCATACGCAGCTTGCCTATGCCGCTACCATGATGGCGCTCAAAGACGCAGGACTGGAGACGAACAATCTCAGTCTTCCCAGCCCCACACCGGTAGTTATCGGAGTGAGCACGAGTGCAATCGACGTTATTGAAAGCGTGCATTTCGCGGTCGATCGCGGTACCCCGAATCGGGCGCCGGTTAGTTCGGCTGCGGCGTCGATTCCGCAAGCCGCCGCGAACACGATCGCCGACCGGATCGGTACCTACGCCAATGCCACAACCGTTTCCTCGGCTTGTCCATCGGGTCTGGATGCGTTGGCAGATGCAGCTGCCATGATCAGGAGCGGTGAGGTCGAGGCGGCCGTCGCGGGAGGAGCGGATGCGCCAATTACACCGCTGACCCTTGCCAGTTTTATTGGCAGCGGTTTGGTGTCGCCATCGAACGGGGAACCTGAGCTGGCGAGCAGACCCTTCGATCTTACCAGAGAATCCGGGGTGCTAGCGGAGGGCGCAGGAATTTTTATCCTGGAAAATTATGAACGCGCGCTCGCGAGAGGCGCTCGCGCTTATGTTGAGATTGCGGGTTTCGGTAAACAGCGGGACACCGACCGCATGAAACCAGCATCGGGGTTACTTGATTCGATGAAATTGGCACTGGCCAACGCCGGTCGGTCGATAAACGACGTCGATTATATATCGGCCTACGGGACCGGTGATCCCATACTGGATGCGGCCGAGGTCGCAGTCATCAAGCAACTATTCGGAGCGCGTGCATACGACATTCCGATTAGTTCCATTAAGGGGGTAACCGGCAACGCCCTGGGTGCCAGCGGACCGTTGCAGGTTATAGCGTCGGCTCTTGCCATCCGTGACCGACAGATCCCGCCGACCGCCAACTTGCGATCGTTCGATCCGTCATGTGATCTCGACTTCGTTCCTTGCCAGCCCCGCAGAGCCAAAATCGACTGCGCTTTGATCAACGTCAGAGGTATCGGCGGAAGCGCGAGCACGCTGGTACTCCATCGGCCGGCTGACTAATGAACAGCGCGACCGGCCCCATTATTGTTGCGCTGGTCGTCCAGATTGGTCTGGCGTTCGTCGTCTTTCAAGCCAACTCGAAACGTCGCTCGAACCAATGCTTCCTCCTGCTGTCGATGGCGATCTGTGTTTGGCTGATGTACCGCTACTTCGGGTTAAGCACTCGCGTACGTGCAGTCGCGGAGCTTTGTATTCGGGAATCTTGCGCGTCCGGCGCCATTATTCTCGCCCTTCTTAATGTGCTGCGGCTTACCATTCGAAATCGACAGAGCCGTTGGCGTCATTTACTCAGGGATTCGATACCCTGGTTCGCACTCGGCCTTGCTGTAGTTATTCTTTGTCAAACCAGCTTCTTTATCAAAGGAGTCCGGCTAAATGTTGATAATACCACCGGGCTCTCGGCGCCGGAGCCGATTCCCGCGCCGGGCTTTTTAATCTTTAACGTCTATTTCCTCGCGGCGATCGCGACCTTAGTTTTTCAGCTGACACGCGACCTGCGAATGCTAGCCGGTTCGCAGCGCTCCGAGATGGCTTTTGTCATGATCGGAGCAGTGGTGACCCTGGTTTCCTCTGTCCCATTGCAGCTTCTCCTCAAACTATTTGTCGATACTTCCAAGCTACTCTGGCTCGGTCCATTTCGAGTCGTCCTCTTCAGTTTGATCATCGCGTACGGGATTTCGACGCGAAAGATCATGGACGTCGGTCTTTTCCTGCGGCGGGCGATGTCGTACGCAGTTCTCACGGCTTACTTACTTGCGCTCTACGGAGCGGTCTGGTGGTTGGTAGTTTTGGCAACAACTGTTCTTTTCTATTCGAGCGATCACAGCTTCGCGCATATCGCCGCAGCGCTGGCTGTTACCTTTGCCATGGCGCCGGCGCGTGGCTTCTCCCAATCGTTGGCCGATCGCCTTTTTGTTGGCGGTCGCGGGATCGATTTTCGCACTACGGTTAGTAACGCGGCGGCCATTCTGGAATCCGTCACGACCTTGCCCGATCTCTTGCGCAGGTTCGCGACTACGATTGGCCAGGCTGTTGGCACCGACAGTGTAACGATTTATCTCGCGCAGCGTAAGGTTTTTCGAAAAAAATATCCTGTCTCCAGTTCACCCGGACCAGTCGAAGAGTTAGGAGAGGACAGTCCGCTTGTGCAATGGCTGACTACTCATCACGAGCCGGTCATTCTGGAAGAACTCCTTCGTGTTCGTGGAACGGCCACGACCTTTGCTATTCGCAACGAGCTGGAGGGCGTCGCGGCCGCAGTAGGAATTCTTTCACGCGAACATCTCGTTGGCATCATGTTACTAGGGCCGCGCCTTTCCGGTCGTATTTATGGCAGCACCGAACAGACTGCATTGCAGGTGTTGTGCGGCCAACTTGCAGTTGCGATTGATAACGCCGAGCTATTCACCGAAGTCCAAAATGCGCGGATCTATAATGAGATACTACTCCAAAATCTAACCACCGGAGTAGTAGCCGCCGATGCCGACGGTCATATCACGGTGTTCAATCAGGAAGCAGCGCAGATTGCCGGTCTGAATACCAACGGCGGTGAACGAACAGTTAACGATTTGCCGGCACCA